>NZ_JAJNIE010000016.1:0-45520 GCF_022387115.1 Mammaliicoccus sp. F-M27
AACTAAACCTGTAATTTCTACAGATTTAACTGGTAAAGCTGGTACAACTGACCCAGTTGACGTGAATGCAGAGCCGGGGACTAAAGTAGAATTGTTTGATAAAGATGGCAACAAGTTAGGCGAAGGTGAAGCTGGTAAAGATGGCATTGCTCATATTACACCTACAAACCCAATACCAGAAGGTAACGTAACGGCTAAAGCGACAGATAAAGCAGAAACACCTAATACGTCTGATGCATCTGATCCAATTAAAGCAACAGATACTACTCCACCTGCGAAACCTGTTATTTCTACAGATTTAACTGGTAAAGCTGGTACAACAGATCCAGTTGATGTTCAAGCAGAGCCAGGAACTAAAGTAGAACTGTTCGATAAAGATGGTAATAAGTTAGGTGAAGCAGAGGCTGGTAAAGATGGTGTTGCACATGTTACACCTACAAGTCCAATACCAGAAGGTAATGTCACGGCGAAAGCGACAGATAAAGCAGAAACACCGAATACATCTGAAGCATCTGAACCAATTACAGCGACAGCAAAATTATCTGGAGTAAAATCTCCTGCTTATAATGAATTGATAGTAAAACCTGGAGTACCAACAAAAGTTAAACAAACTGGTGATAACAATCTACCACCAGGTACAAGATTTGAAATTATTGAAGATAATACGCCTAGTGACTGGGATGTAACTGTAGATCCTGACACTGGTGAAGTAACTGTAACATCTGCAGATGACTCTGAACCTGGCTCATCGGAGATGATTCCTGTAAATGTTATTTATCCAGATGGCTCTACTCAAGAGATTCCATTAGTAGTAACAATTCAAAAGAATCAAGCTCAAAGTAATGAACCTGGTTATGATCATACTGAAATCAAAGCTGGATTACCTAATACAATACAACAGACGAAAGATTTAGATTTACCAGTAGGTACTAAATTCGAACTAAAACAAGTAAATTTACCTAGAGAATGGCACGGAAAAATTAACACTGATACAGGTGAAGTAACTGTTATTCCAACTGAAAATACTCCAGTTGGCACTAAAGAAATTATCCCTGTAACAGTACGTTATCCAGACGGATCTAGCAAAGAAGTTGGAATTCCTGTAACTGTAGTATCTACAGATGGCCAATTAAACGATCCAAACTATGGAGATAATGAGAAGACTCTTAAACCAGGTAAAACAATTGAAATACCACAAACTGGTGATAATCAATTACCTCCTAATACGGTATTCGAAATTCCAGAAGGTAGTTTACCTGATGGTTGGACTGCGACTGTAGATCCTAATACTGGTACTGTGACGGTGAATTCTCCTGAAAGTGCTGTACCTAATGATAAAGTAACTATTCCAGTTAAGGTTAAGTATCCAGATGGTTCTAGTGATGATGCACCTGTTAAAGTTAGTGTTATTCCAAATGATGCTCAAAGCAATAATCCAACTTATGGAGATGCTCCAATTATTGTTACAGAAAGTGAACCAAAAGTAATTTCATTAATAGATAATAATAATTTACCTAACGGAACAACTTTTGAAGGACCAAATAACGATAATACACCTGATGGTTGGAAAGTTTCTGTTAATCCTAATACAGGTGAAGTAACTATAACTACACCTGAAACAGGCGAAAAACAGGATGATGTAACTATTCCAGTTAAAGTTAACTATCCAGATGGTTCTTCAGAACTAATACCTGTTAAAGTAAATGTCGTTCCTAAGGATACAGACAATGATGGTAAACCAGATAAATTTGATACTGATATCGACAACGACGGTGTAAACAATGAAGATGAAAAACTCATTGGTACAGATCCTAAGAAAGTAGATTCTGACAATAATGGTATATCTGATGGTAATGAAGATAAGGATAAAGACGGCATTAAGAACAGTGACGAATCTGATCCTGACTCTGATAAAGCAACTGATAAAGATGGCGATGGTAATGCAGATATAATTACTCCAAACGAATCTGACTCTGATTCCGACAGTGACTCAGATTCAGACAGCGACTCTGATTCAGACAGTGACTCAGACTCTGACAAAGATACAGATGGTGACGGCACACCGGACAAAGATGATAATGATATCGATGGCGACGGTGTAAACAATATACAGGTGAACAGCCTATAGAAAATACAACTTTATTTGGTAGTCTGTTTGCAGGACTTGGTTCATTATTCCTATTTGGTCGTCGTAAAGATGAAAAGTAAAATTAAATATGTATATGAAAGGATATATTAATAAATGGATATTAATTATCATATATGCGAAATTTTAAAGAATCATAAAAACTGTAAAAGGGTGTTTGTCAGCTTAGGTCATCCGTCTATGAAAGCCGTAATTAAAAATTTTAATTATGATCATGTTGATAGAAATGTACAAAAATTTATAGATAAGTATCGGAAGAAAAGTGGAAAACAGCCTACATGGATAAAAATAGATGTTGTAACGTATATAGAAAGCTTGCCGTATGAAAAGTTGAAAAATGATTTAATTCAAACACGTAGAAACTATGTGCAATATGGATTTTCATTACATGAAAATTGGAAACTCGCTTTCTTACCTGAAGAAATCAATGCAAATGCTTTTATAAGACCTACGAATAAAGAAAATCTTTTCATACTATCTGAAAAGAATATCACGCACTATATTAGAAGGTATAAAGATTTATTTATGGTTTATTTGCATAAAGACTATGAAAATAAACAAGTTTATAAATTCTATACTGAAAGCTATTTGATTGAAGGAAATGAAGTCATAAAGTTAGAATCAGAAGGATATAGAAAAGGATTGAGATTTATTGAGGATCTTAGCAGTGAAATAGATAGCATGATTGAAACAAGTACTGAATTTTTGAAAAATCAAATTCAAGATAGTGGTCAATATATTTATGGATACTTCCCACATTTTGATAAAGAAATAGATTTTTATAATAATTTAAGGCACAGTTCTTCAACTTATGCACTAATAGAAGGCTTAACGTACTTGAACAAAGATGTAAGTATTATTAGAAAACCTATAGATTATTTAATTAAAAACTATTTATATGAAGTGGATGATTTTGCTCATATTTATGATGATACAAATGGCGTTAATGAAATAAAATTAGGGCAAAATGCAACATTTATATTGGCGATTTGCGAGTATTTAAAATATGCACCAGACGATCAATCATATTTAGCAGCTGCACAAAAAGTAGCAAAAGGTATATTACAGATGATTGATAAAGATGCTCATACAGTTCATATATTAAATTATCCAGATTTAACTGTGAAAGAAAAGTTTAAAATTGTATATTATGATGGGGAAGCAGCTTTAGCATTATTAAGATTGTACCAATTAGATCATAATGAACAATGGCTTAACACAGTTAAAATGCTCTTCGAGACATTCATACAAGAACAATATTGGAAATATCATGACCATTGGCTTGGCTATTGTACAAACGAACTTGTACAAATTGACCCACAAGAAAAATATTATAAATTTGGTATACAAAACGTTTCTAGCTACTTAGATTATATACAGCAAAGGGAGACGACTTACCCGACATTTTTAGAAATGTTAATGGCGACATATCACTTAGTTGAAAAAGCTAAAAAAACCGGTTATTCCGAACTCGTCAAAGAAGATTTAGATGAAGAAAAATTCATTAAAACCATTCATATACGAGCTGATTATGAAAGAACGGGCTATTTCTATCCAGAAATTGCAATGTACTTTAAGAATCCAGCTAAAATATTGAATTCATTCTTTATTAAACACCATGGTTACCGAGTTAGAATTGATGATATTGAACATTATTTATCAGGTTACGTACAATATCAGAAAGTATTTAAATAGGTAATGATATTCAGAATTAAAAAATCACCCTTTCGTAGAATAAATTCTTCGGAAGGGTGATTTATATTGAGAAAGGATCGAAATCCAAACGCTTAAATATTTATTTTGCTCTATTCAGCAATTTTGCCTTTTCTATACATTGATTTTGCAATGTAGCCGAAAGGTACGTTAGATATTGTTGTAAGTAGTTTTAAGAAATATGTGGTGATGAAAATTTCGAACACAACACTATTTGGTAAGTTACCGTAAAATGCGATTAATACAAATATCGCTGTATCTACGATTGAACTGACTACTGTACTTCCATACGCTCTTATATAGAAAGTCTTATCAGATGAAAACTTTTTCTTAATTAAAGTAAATAATAATACATCTAAATGTTGACCAATAATATAAGCAATGATCGAACCTAAAGCGATTCTTGGTACAATATTAAATATTGTTTCGAGTGCTTGTTGTGAAACGTCATCTTGTGCTGGTATAAACGCCAATGAGCATTGTAGCAATATCACCATAACTATAACGGATGAAAATCCTAACCAAACTGCTTTTTTAGCTTGTTTTCTACCATAGATATCGTTTAATATATCTGTTGCAAGATAAATTGAAGCGAACATCACATTTCCGAGCGTTGCACTGACTGAAAATAGTTCTACTGTTTTAATAACCTGTATATTTGCTATAATAGTACCTATAGCAACCCAAACAAACAGACCAGTTTTTCCAAAAATTCGGTAAAGGACTAACATTAATATAAATGTAACGAAGAATGTGCCAATACCTATTAATTCATTATACATAACTTTGTTCCTCCTAAATTTTGATATAGCGGGTGTTTAGAAACCGCGATAATCGAACTTTCCTATTATAAGGCGCAAAGTTATAAAAATCAACAAGCTTTATCATAAACAATTCATATTATGAATGTTATAATAACGGTCTAAGTAAGGGAGTGACACTCATTTTAGTTCAAGAAGAAAAGTTAGCTATTAAACAAATAGATCAATTAATGGAAACATACTGCAAAGGGTGTTTGCTTAAGACGCATTATAGGGAATCAAAAGGCAAGCACCAAGCGCATCAATATTGTATATCTGAGTGTTCTATCGGTATACGAATAAAACAACTAGGCAACAAATTGCAATAAGGAGGATATTATGGAAATTGTTAGAGTTGAACCAACACCAAGTCCTAATACAATGAAGATCATTTTATCATTTAAAAAGGAAGACAGATCGTCAAAGACTTATACAGAAATTAATGATCATAATCCTGAATTCATTAACCGTATTTTACAATTAGAAGGTGTGAAATCTGTATTCCACGTGATGGATTTTATTGCTGTTGATAAACGTCCGAAAGAAAATTGGGACACTTTACTTAAAGATGTTACAGCTGCTATATCTGGCTCAGATCAAGATGGCGATTTAAATCAAAATCAAGTAAATGAACATTTTGGTGAAGTAAAAGCAGAAGTGTTAAAATTCAAAGGTATTCCTTACCAAATTAAATTGACAACACAAGATGAAGAAAAGAGAAAACAATTACCTGAAATTTATATCGATAGCATGTTAAAGGCAACAAAAGACTCTGATAATGTCGTCTTCTTAAGAAAATGGGATGATTTAGGTGTACGTTATGGTGAAGTTGAAGAAGTTCTTGAAACAGTTCAAGAAGAAATACTCGCTTTATATCCTAAATCAATTTTAGATGAACTTGTGGAAGAAGCTTTAACAAGTGATATTACAATACCTGAAAAGCAATTTGTTCATGTAGACAAAGAAACGTTTGAACAAGAACAAGATTGGAAAGTAAAATTAAGAATGTTAAACGACTTTCCAACACCTACTGAAGAGGATTATCCTTTATTAGAGGCAGCATTAAATGATGATAAGCCTCAAGTACGAAGAATGGCTATCGTGTTATTAGGTATGATAGAAACGAAAGAAACGTTACCATATTTATATAAAGGTATGAAAGACAAAGTCGTTTCAGTAAGAAGAACTGCTGGAGATTGTTTAAGTGACTTAGGCTTTAAAGAAGCTTTGCCTGTCATGATTGAAGCTCTTGAAGATCCTCAAAAAATTGTAAGATGGCGTGCAGCTATGTTTATTTTTGATGAAGGTGACGAAACAGCTCTAGAAGCATTGAAAAACAGACAAAATGATCCAGCATTTGACGTTAAATTGCAAGTAGAAATGGCAATTGAAAGAATTGAAAACGGTGAGGCAGCATTAGGCTCCGTTTGGAAACAAATGGCCAATAGAAAGAAAGAGGGATAATAAAATGAATGCATACGAACAATACATGAAAGAAT
Source organism: Mammaliicoccus sp. F-M27 (assembly GCF_022387115.1). NCBI lineage: Bacteria > Bacillati > Bacillota > Bacilli > Caryophanales > Staphylococcaceae > Mammaliicoccus > Mammaliicoccus sp. F-M27. The sequence continues at coordinate 6,159 of NZ_JAJNIE010000016.1, forward strand.
TAGCACAACCAATGAGAACTGAATTGACTGGTCAAGGCTTTGAAAGTTTAGAAACAACTGACGCTGTTAAAGATTATATGGATAATGCAAAGCACGATGAAACAACATTTATCGTTGTAAACTCTGTATGTGGATGTGCTGCAGGCTTAGCACGTCCAGCAGCTGTCACTGTTGCTCAACAAAATGAAAAGAAACCATCTAGAACAGCTACTGTATTTGCTGGTCAAGATAAAGAAGCAACAGAAACAATGAGAGAATATATTGCTCAAGTACCATCAAGTCCATCTATGGCGTTATTTAAAGGTAGCGAACTTAAATACTTTATGCCTCGTGAACATATTGAAGGAAGAGATATCCAAGAAATTTGTATGGATATTAAAGACGCTTTTGATGAATACTGTGACTAATGTTAGGTTAACAACTGCCGTTAAATCAAATGCATCTCTCTACAAACAAGTAGAAGATGCATTTTCTATATTATCGGCATTAGATTTGGTCAATCATATAAACTTAATTAACCGCAAAAAATTAACCATTCGTCAATTATTCCAACGGGATACAACGCCGCTTATCGTATTTGAAAGTAGTGGGCCGAAACTGTATTTCACTGCTGAAACACCCATTTATTTTCATTTAGATACAGTAAAAGTGAAATTACAGTTGATGAAACAAAACAAACAACCTGTGCTCGTTGAAATGGTGGATTATATAGCTAAAGATTTACCTTCATTTAATTTTGTAGATGGAACGATGGGGTTTGGAAGAGACAGCTATTTAATACTCAAAACATTTAAACAAGCTACCATTTATGCCATAGAACAACATCCTTTAATACATTATGTGATATCAGAAGGCATGAAAAGATACTTAGACGAAGAAACATATAAACGCATTCATTTTATAAATGATGATTACAATAAATGGGTCAAAAGACATCCAGAAGTCGTGGATTTGCTTTACTTAGATAATATGTTTGCACGCACACTAGACGAAAACGATCGAATGGGTGAGTTATCTAAAATGACGGAAACCGATCAAGAAATAGTGTCCGTATCAGATTACAAATATTTAATCGTAAAAGCACATTATAAGAGTCCCACTTTCAAAAACTTAAAAGTCACGCAATGTATTCGAAAAAGTACCAAAACACATTACGGCTTGAAAATTAATCATAAAAGACTTGGACATCAATATTCTGCAAAACTAAAATAATAAAAATTAATGTAAAATACCACGCATATCACGCTATTCACTGAGATAAAAATCAGTAGCGTGATATGCTTTTTTGTTTTAATTTGTGATTATAAAGTACAGTGGATAATATATTTAGAACATAAAAATAACCACCATGGTTTACAAGTCCATGGTGGTTATTTACCCCTTAAGAGCACTATTCAGTAATACACATACTAATCATGTAGCTTAATAATAAGAAAAATCCTATAACAGCGAATATTTCATTCATTGAAATAGCCTCCTTTGAAATGATATCTCTTTGGTAATTTAATTCCATTATACATAATAATCATCAAAGTTTCTATATTTAATCGTGATCTATTTCTATTATATCAGTAGTAAAACAAACACTTTTTAGTTAATATAGATATGGAAGAATAAGAAAAAAAGAGGTGCACTAATGAATAACTTTGATAAAGCGTATCATGATTTATGTAACAAAGTATTAGAAGAAGGTGAAAGTAAAGACGATAGAACTGGTACAGGTACTATTTCTATTTTTGGTCACCAAATGAGATTTGACTTATCAGAAGGATTCCCTCTACTAACGACTAAAAAAGTTTCGTTTAAATTAATCGCAACTGAACTATTATGGTTTATAAAAGGCGATACGAATATTAGATATTTATTGCAATATAAAAATAACATTTGGAATGAGTGGGCTTTTAAAAAATGGATTGAAAGTGATGCTTATAAAGGGCCAGACATGACTGACTTTGGTCGCCGTGCTTTAGTCGATGATAAGTTTAATGAACAGTATAAAGCGCAATTAGCTATTTTTAAGGGTAAGATTCTTAACGATGATGAGTTCATGAAAACATACGGTGATTTAGGTAATGTATATGGTAAGCAATGGAGAGACTGGAATGATCAAGATGGTAAGCGTTTTGATCAGCTCAAGAGTTTAATTGATAACATTAAACAAAATCCAAACTCTCGTAGACATATTATATCTGCTTGGAATCCAACTGAAATTGATACGATGGCTTTGCCACCATGTCATACATTGTTCCAATTTTATGTTAAAGATGGCAAATTAAGTTGTCAATTATATCAAAGAAGTGCCGATATCTTTTTAGGTGTTCCTTTTAATATTGCGAGTTATAGTCTACTTACACATTTAATTGCAAAAGAATGTGGGCTTGAAGTAGGCGAGTTTGTTCATACTTTTGGTGACGCTCATATTTACAAGAACCACATCGAAGCCATTAATGAACAACTTTCTAGAGATTCATACGCTGCACCAAAACTTAAAATTAACACAAATAAATCATTATTCGATATAGAATATGAAGATTTAATAATTGAAGACTATCAATCACACCCAAGTATTAAAGCACCAATAGCAGTTTAAGAAGGAGCAAAAATAATGAAGTCAATTATAGTATGTCATGATCAAAATAGAGTAATCGGTTTAGACAACAAAATGCCATGGCATTTACCGAGTGATTTAAAGAGAGTAAAAGCCTTAACAACGGGTAATACTATTGTGATGGGTAGAAAGACATTTGAATCGTTAGGCAGACCATTGCCAAACAGAAGAAATGTCGTATTAACTTCTAATCGATCTTTTGAACATGAAGGGGTCGACGTCATTCATTCTTTGGATGAAATTGACGAATTAGAAGGACATGTATTTATTTTCGGAGGTCAAGGTTTATATGAACAAATGATGGACCGTGTAGATGATATGTACGTAACTGTTATTGAAGATAAATTCCAAGGTGATGCATTTTTTCCACCGTATGAATTTAAAGATTGGACAGTCACTTCATCTGAAGCAGGAACATTAGATGAAAAAAACACATTACCTCACACTTATATTCATTTGGAAAGGAAAAAATAGTATGTTAAGAACGGCTAAAACTATAGGTTATATCATTGGTTATGCAGCGTTAGTGTCTTCACAATTAAAGAAAGTGAAAATTAGAAAGACACAAATAGATGATGTACGTATACAAGATGAAATGGTTTATTTATATGCAAGAAGATGGGCTTCAAGAATATTAGATTCTGCTGGGGTCAAAACTCATGTTACAGGTAACACTGAACCGTTTGACGAACCTGTATTATACATTTCGAACCATGAAGGTAATTTTGATATTCCTGTGTTGATTAACAACTTGCCACAACCATTTGGCTTTATTTCAAAAAAAGAAGTCGAAAAAATCCCATTTTTAAAACCTTGGATGGAAGAGATGAACTGTATATATTTAGACCGCTCTAATAGAAGAGCAAGTTTACAAATGATTAAAGATGGTATTAATAAATTAAAAGAGCAACATTCACTACTTATCTTCCCAGAAGGAAGCCGAAGTAAAGGTGGAGAAATGCAAGAATTTAAAGCTGGCTCATTAAAATTGGCAAAATCTGCAAAAGTTAAAATCGTTCCAATCGCTATATATGGATCTTCTAATATTATGGAAAAGTATAATTCAAAGAAAATGGTTCCTGGAGATGTGTATGTTCACATATTAGACCCTATAGAACCAACTGTATTTGAAGATAAAACGATGCAAGAAGTTAGCCAATTTGTTCAAGGGAAGATTAGCAATACTGTTCAATCATTAAAGGAGAATCATTATGTCAAAAATTAAAATCGTTGTTGATTCAACAACAGACTTATCAGCAAGCTATTTAGAAGAGAACAATATCACCGTTGTGCCATTGAATATTTTAATCGATGGTGTTACGTACGAAGATCAGACTGAAATTAGTTCAACAGAGTTTCTTGAAAAAATGAGAGAAGCAAAAGAGCTACCTAAAACGAGCCAACCAGCAATAGGCAAGATAGTAGAAACTTACGATGCGTTAGGTAAAGACGGCTCTGAAATCCTCAGTATACACATGACTGCAGAATTATCAGGAACATTCAGTGCAGCTCAACAAGCTGCACAAATGACTGATAGTAAAGTTACCGTGATTGATAGTAATTTCATCTCTTTAGCTTATGGTTTCCAAATAGAAGAAGTTGTGAAAATGGTGAATGAGGGTAAGACGGTTGAAGAAATCATTGAACAACTTGAAATTATAAAAAACAACTTAAGATTATTTGTTGTGATAGGTAATATAGACAACCTTATTAAAGGCGGTAGAATCGGTAAAGCGAAAGGCTTACTTGGTTCATTAATGAACATTAAACCTATTGGTGAAGTGATTAACGGCAAAATTGAAATGATGCATAACGCGAGAACACAAAATGCAGTCATTAAATACCTTATGAAAGAGCTTGATGTCTTTTTAGAGAAAAAAGAAATTATAAAAATAGGTATAGCTGATGCAAACGCAGAACAATTGATGAATAAACTGATGAATACAATTAAAGAAAAGAAAAATATTCAACTGTTTGATACTGCTGTAACGACACCTGTTGTATCAACACATACTGGCGAAGGCGCTATAGGCGTGTTCTTCTATGGAAAATAAACATTGGATCAATCATAAGGCTTGGTTTTTTGCTTTCATTACTCTTATTATTTTAATCCTTTTAGCCTTGGTATATGTCTTTATATCTATATCAAATGATGACCAATATCCACATAGCAAGAATGAGCAAATCAATAAAGATTTTACGATTTCTTTTAATAATGCAGAACTTGAATCACTCATGAATGCTTCAATTGCACAGTATGATATTCAAACTAACATCACTAAAAAAGCATTATCCTTTGATACGCACACTAAAATCTTAGGAAAAGAAATCCCTATTAAGCTTAAAACTAAACCAGTAAAGTTAAATAACGATACGATAAAGTTTGACATACAAGCTATAGATATTGGCAAGTTGAATATTTCAAACCCATTTATTCTATCGCAAATCAAAAAGCATAGTGATCTTCCACCCTATATTCATGTAAACCCTAAAGATGAGTCTTTCTATCTCTCTTTAGACCAATTAGATATTGACAATGTTGAATCTATACAAATTCAAACATTAGATATTTCAGCAAAAAAATGGTACTTTGATATTAAGTTAAAGTAAACTATCATCAAGGGAGGTACAACTATGGCGTACGCAACATTAGCTGGGGGATGTTTTTGGTGTTTAGTCAAACCATTCAATGAATTTCCTGGTATTATTGAAGTAACTTCTGGTTATAGTGGTGGACACATTGAAAACCCTACTTACGAAGAAGTATGTACAAATCAAACTGGACATGTAGAAGCCGTTCAAATTGAATACGATGAAGAAGAAACGAATTTTGAAGCTATTTTAGATATATATTTTAAAACCTTTGATCCAACTGATAACAAAGGTCAGTTTTTCGATAGAGGGGAAAGTTACGAACCCGTCATTTTCTATCATGATGAAGAACAAAAAGAAACAGCATATCACAAAATAAATCAATTAAACGAGCAACAAATCTTTGATAAACCCGTTGTTACACCCGTTAAACCTTATAAGAACTTTTACCCTGCGGAAGCACATCATCAAGATTATTACTTAAAGAACCCCGCACATTATCAAGGTTATCAACAAGGTTCTGGACGTAAAGCATTTATAGAAAAGTATTGGGGGCGTTAAAATGCTTAAAAAAAGTAAAAACGAATTAAATGAAATGGAATATTTAGTAACACAACAAAATGGCACAGAACCACCATTCCAAAATGAATATTGGAACCATTTTGATAAAGGAATTTATGTAGATAAATTATCTGGTAAACCACTATTTACTTCAGAAGAGAAATTCGAATCTGATTGTGGTTGGCCAAGCTTCTCAAAAGCGTTAGATGACCAAGAAGTTATTGAACTTGTAGATAAAACTCATGGTATGATAAGAACTGAAGTACGCTCTGATGATTCTGATAGCCATCTAGGACACGTTTTTAATGATGGTCCTAAAGAATCAGGTGGTTTAAGATATTGTATTAATTCAGCTGCTGTACAATTTATACCTTACGATAAGTTAGAAGATTTAGGGTATGGAGAATTAGTAAATCATTTTAATGACTAGAGGAGAAGATACTTATGTTTAAAAAATTATTCGGCGGTAAAAAATCAAAAGATTCAAATGTTGAAGTATTTGCACCAATTTCAGGTGAATATGTAGCAATTGAAGATATTCCAGATCCAGTTTTCGCTCAAAAAATGATGGGTGAAGGTTTTGGAATCAAACCTTCTGAAGGTATAGTAGTCGCACCATTCGACGGCGAAGTAGTAAACGTATTTAAACCTTCAAATCACGCGGTTGGTATTAAAGCGTCTAACGGTTTAGAAGTTCTTATTCACGTTGGTCTTGAAACAGTGCAATTAGGCGGAGAAGGTTTTGAAGCACTCGTTAACACGGGTGATGTCGTAACTAAAGGTGACGAATTATTAAAATTCGACATCGAAACAATCGAAGCTAAAGTTAAATCTGTTATCAGCCCTGTTATTATTACAAATACTGATGATGCAGAAGATATTAATATTGAATCATTAGAAAGCTTAGTTAAGGGTGAAACTAAGGCTATTGATGTGAAAATGAAATAAATGAAACAATATTCTTTCTATCAATATGCACTAACAAAGCGTAATGAGAATAGCGAAGTTGGAGAATTAGCTGATTTAATTTTCCAGGACTTATCATTTCCAAAGTTTACAAATGATTATCATACACTTTCTGATTATTTAGAAACAGAAGCGATGTTTACAAAGCCCATGAGTGTTTTCGATGATTTATTTGATTCTTATGAAGAATGGTTGAAGTTCTAACTGATTAACACTTTGGTGTCTAGTGCACCAAAGTGTTTTTCTTTGTAAGGATTAACTGTTAAAATAAATTATATTTTCAAGAAAGATGTGAGTAAATGAAACCATTTAAAAATAAGCAAAAAAAACAAATTACAATGCCTCTATATAAGTTGTTCATTATATTATTTGTTACGGTACTCTTAACATCAGTCGTAACATTTGCTTCTTATAAGTTTGGGTTATACTTTGGGAATGACAAGCAAAAAAGTTTAAATAAAATAGAAGAGGCATATAAACAAATAGATGATGACTATTACAAAGATGTTGATGATGAAAAATTAACACAAGGTGCTATTGACGGTATGATCAAATCACTAGATGATCCTTATAGTGAATACATATCTTCTAAAGACACGACGACATATAACGAAGAAATTTCCGGTGACTTTGTAGGTATCGGAGCAGAGATGGAAGTACATAAAGGTTATGTAAGAATTACGAGTCCAATGAAAGATTCTCCTGCAGAAAAAGCAGGTATTAAACCATTAGATGTCGTAACTAAAGTAGATAACCAATCAATCAAAAATAAATCATTAAATGAAATTGTAAGTAAAGTTCGTGGTAAAGAAGGAACAACCGTTAATTTAACGATTAAAAGAGAAGGCAAAGAGCCTTTCGATGTAAAAATTAAACGTGATAAAATCCACCTTACAAGTGTTGATTATACGAAAAAGAATGACACTGGTATCATTTCAATTTCTAAGTTCCAAAATAAGACAACAAAAGAATTAAAATCAGCACTAAAACAAGCTAAAAAAGATAACGTTAAACATGTTGTATTAGACTTGAGAAATAATCCTGGTGGTTTATTAGACGAAGTTGTCACAAGCGTTAACTTATTTGTCGATAAAGGTAAACCTGTTATTTATTTAGAAACGAAAGGTGACAAACCTCAAGCTGTAGAAACTGAAAATGATAAAATGGCCGGAATAGATGATATGGATTACTCTGTATTAGTTAATAAAGGCTCAGCAAGCGCTGCGGAGATATTCGCAGGGGCATTACAAGATTATAAAATTGCCGACGTTCTAGGTACTACTACGTTCGGTAAAGGAATAGGCCAAGTTCATAAAGAGTTTAATGATTCTAGTATTCTGAAGTATACAAACATGAGATGGTTAACACCTAACAAATCGTATATCCATAAAAAAGGTATCAAACCTGACAAAACAATCTCTGCACCTAAATACGAAGGTATTGAAATTATTGATCCAACTAAATCTTATGAACTAGGTGATAAATCAAAAGAGATTAAGTCAATTAAGATTGGTTTAGACGCTTTAGGGTATAATACTAGCAACGAAAATGAAACTTTTGATGCGCAATTAGAAAGCAACGTTAAAGCATTCCAAAGCGAACATAAATTAGAGCCAAATGGTGTGTTCACAGATGAAACGACTAAGAAATTTATCGAATTATTACGTAAAAAAATTCGTGCTGAAGATAAACAATTAGACGAAGCGATCGATTATATTCATAAGTAAATGGAGGTAAGCATTTTGAGAAAAGCAACACGAGCAGATATACATCACATTAATAAACTTACTGAGATGGCTAAATCCATTATGGCAGCCGACCAAAATCCACAATGGGATCATCGCTATCCTCTAGAAAAAGATTTCTACCAAGATATTGATAATGGACATTTATACTTATACGAAACGAACGATGATATTATAGGTTACATTTGCATTAACCAACTGCAAGCAGAGTGGTATCAACAATTTGAGTGGCCATTAAGTATTGAGCATGCTTTTGTTATTCATAGAATGGCAGCTAATCCTGAATATAAAGGGATTGCGCAAGAAATGATGCAATTTGCTATTGATATTACTACAGAAGCGAACATACCCATTTTATTAACAGATACTTTTTCTCTTAATTCAAGAGCGCAACGTCTGTTTGAAAAATTTAACTTTAAAAAAATTGGCGAATATGAAACAGATGAGTTTCCATTTGACAAAGATGCCCCATTTTATGCATATTATAAATTGATAAATAACAAGGAGAAATAAATCATGAAAAAAATAGCCTTTACCGGTGGTGGTACGATAGGGCATGTAGCTGTAAACTTAGCCCTTATACCAGAAGCCCAAAAACGCAATATTGAAACAATATATATAGGTTCTAAAGACGGTATTGAAAAAGAAATGATAACTGACTCAGCTAAAGATACTAAATATATTTCAATATCTAGCGGCAAGCTTCGAAGATATTTATCTTTTGAAAATTTAAAAGATATTTTTAAAGTTATGAAAGGTGTTTTCGATGCACGTAAAGTATTAAAAAAAGAAAAACCGGATCTAGTATTTTCAAAAGGAGGTTTCGTCAGTGTACCTGTCATCATTGCAGCTAAATCTTTGAAAATACCAACTATCGTTCACGAATCAGATGTTACGCCTGGTTTAGCAAATAAAATCGCGATGAAATTTGCAACTAGAATGTATACGACTTTTGAAGAAACATTAAAATATGTTCCAAATGAAAAATCAGATTATATCGGTGCCATTATAAGAGAAGATTTAAGAGGCGGTTCTAAAGAAGAAGGTTATAAATTAACAGGGTTTAATTCAAAACTTCCGGTACTATTAATTATGGGAGGAAGTTTAGGTTCTAAAGTACTTAATGAATCAATTAGAGCAAACCTTAACTATTTAACTAAAAAGTACCAAATTATTCACTTAACAGGTAAAGGTCATCTTGATAATACAATCAAAAATGAAAATTATGTTCAATATGAATTTGTGTCAAACGAACTTATGCACTTTTATGCTATAACAAGCACTGTGATAAGCAGAGCTGGCGCAAACGCAATTTATGAATTTGCAACATTAAAACTACCTATGTTATTGATACCACTAGGATTAGATCAATCCAGAGGTGACCAAATCGATAATGCTAAAATCTTCGAGAAAAATGGTTATGCAAAAGTATTGCAAGAAAAAGAAGTTAATCAATCAAATCTAGTTAGACAATTAGATCAATTAGAAAATGAAAGAACTGATATCATTGACAAAATGTCCAACTTCAAAGAAAGTTATACTAAAGAAACATTGTTCAACAAAATTGAAGAAGATATAAAGTAAAGGGGGGAATCGGATGAGCCAAGCTAATCGTACATTATTGATACTTATCTTCAGTTTGATTTTTGGTGTAATTGCATTTTTCCATGAATCAAGACTCGGTAAGTGGATTGATAATGAAGTCTATAACTTTATTTATTCAACTGAAAGCTTTATTACAACTTCTATTATGCTTGGTTATACAAAATTAGGTGAAGTTTGGGCCATGATTGCATTATCATTGATGGTTATATGTTATTTAAAACTCAAAAAGTATCACATTGAAACATTATTTTTTGCTATTACAATGATATTATCAGGCACATTAAATCCACTTCTCAAAAATGTATTCGATAGAGAAAGACCCACATTACTAAGACTTATTGATATAACAGGTTTCAGCTTTCCTAGTGGACACGCAATGGGATCGACCGCCTTTTTCGGTTCATTAATATATGTTATTTATAGAGTGGCAAACAAATCTATAAGACCATACTTAATCGGAATATGCGTCATATGTATTGCAATGATATCATCTTCCCGTGTCTATCTTGGCGTACATTATCCAACAGATATTATAGCTGGTATAATCGGCGGCGTAATTTGTATTCTATTAACACAAAGCATGCTGAAAAATAAAATATAAAACGTACGATATTATAATTTATATTCACAACGACATAAACATTACAAAAAAACACCCTAGTGATTTGGACAGAATCACTAGGGTGTTTTACTTTTATGGGCATAAAAGGGGGTTATAGAAAATGTTCAATCCATACTTAGAGGGGGAACTCTTATATTTGATTGATAATCACTTTCAATTACTATTATAACCAATTGAGAATGAATGTCAATTAGTTATTCAAAAAAATTACTATTTTAAATGATAAAATAGTTCTGCTCATATATAATGAACATGTTAAACTCGAAAATGTTATCTTTTACTAGAGGGGGGAACTCTTTCATTGATAATCATTTTCAATTACTATTATACCTAAATGAGAATCATTGTCAATTAAAATAAAGAAAATTTTTACAAATTATTACGAGGTGTCGTTATGAAAAGAATACTCATCATAGAAGATGAACAAAATTTAGCTAGATTTATAGAATTAGAACTTAAGCATGAGGATTATGAAGTTGAAATATGTAATGATGGAGAAAGTGGACTTAAGCAAGCTTTGTCTGATGATTACAATTGTATTTTACTTGATCTCATGCTACCAAAAATGAATGGTTTAGAAGTTTGTAGACGTGTACGCCGAGAGAAGGATACACCCATTATTATGATTACTGCAAAAGGCGACACTTACGATAAAGTTATTGGTTTAGATTATGGAGCAGATGACTATATTGTTAAACCTTTTGATATAGAAGAATTATTAGCAAGAATCCGTGTGATTATTAGAAGGAATTTATCAACTGAAGTAGAAAGTCACACAATTACAGTCAATGATTTATCGATTGATAAAAATGCATTTTCAGTTTCAATTCATGGTGAAACAATCGATTTAACAAAAACTGAATATGAATTATTGTTATTACTTGCTGAAAACCAAAATTTTGTACTTCAAAGAGAGCAAATTTTAAATCATGTTTGGGGTTATGAGTCTGAAGTAGAAACAAATGTCGTAGATGTTTATATTCGTTATTTACGTAATAAGCTTAAGCCTTACAAAAAAGAAAACATCATTGAAACGGTTAGAGGAGTGGGGTACGTGATTAGATCATGAGACAACAATCTTTAAAAACAAAATGGATGATGCTCACTACGACGATTACATTTATTATTTTCGCATTATTTAGTATGTTCATTATTTATTTCATCAGCTTGTACTTAAAAGATCAAGAGACAAGCACAGCTACTAGAAGTGCTTATGACACAGTTAATTTATTGAAATCCAAAACATTAGGTCAAATTACTTCTACTGATATCAATGCTACGATTACTGATACTCAGAAACTTGTTCTCTTTGATAAATTTGGAAAACCAATTTTTGAAGAAACGCATAACAATAATTTGGAATATACACCAAAGTTCGAAAGAGTAAATCAGCTTAAAATTTTTGAAACAAGTCAAAACAATAAATCTTATATCGTTGTGTATACGCCAGTTAACACGAGTTATTTTAGTGGGTATGAAGCTGTTATCCATCCATTGGATAATTATGATGCCATTATTAAATTTATGATTATTTTAGCCACTGTATTCGGATTAACTGCATTATTTTTAATAGCTATTATCAGTTATATATTCTCATCTCAAATTACAAAACCTATTACAATTTTATCTGATAAAATGAAACAAATTCGAAGAGACGGTTTCCAAGAAAAACTTGAAGTACCAACAAATTATGAAGAAACAGATGATATGATTCAAACCTTTAATAATATGATGGAACAATTAGAAGTTTCTTTTGATCAGCAAAAGCAATTTGTTGAAGATGCTTCACACGAATTGAGAACGCCCCTGCAAATTATTCAAGGGCATTTAAATCTTATTCAAAGATGGGGTAAAAATAATCCTGAAGTATTAGAAGAATCATTAGATATATCTATAGAAGAAATGACTCGCATTACAAAGCTCGTAGAAGAATTACTTCTATTATCTAAAGATGCTCGTTCTAGCACTGGTGACGAGATTGATATTGTTGATATCAATTACGAAATACAATCTAGAATCAAATCATTAAAAAAATTACACCCAGAATATACATTTAATTTCGAATCGAATTTCAATGCAATAAGAATGAACATTAATCGATTTCACTTTGAACAGATGTTATTAATCTTTATCGATAACGCAATGAAATACGATACAAAAAATAAAAATATAGAAATTAACACAAATCTTAAAAATAGAAACATAACAATTGATATAATTGACCACGGAATGGGTATACCTAAAAAAGACTTAGAATTTATATTTGATCGTTTTTATAGAGTTGATAAGTCACGATCAAGAAAAGAAGGTGGAAACGGTTTAGGGCTATCAATTGCAAAGAAATTAGTGAATTTTTACGACGGCACTGTAAAGGTAGACAGTGTTGTAAATGAGTACACTAAAATCTCAGTTGTATTTAAAGATTCTTTTATAAATAAATAAGTGTGATTATTGTCAAATTAGCCTTTAACTCAAAACTGTTAAGTGCTAAAATGGAAATGTAAACGGTTTATAATTTTCTTGGAGGGTGGAACATGAAGAATGATAATCATGTCGAAGCACCTGTAAGATTTGGAACTAACTTAGGGTTAATGTTAGAGATGTATGATAATTACGTTAATGATCCAGAGTCAGTACCAGAAGACTTACAAGTGTTATTCGATGAATTAACTAGTAGCAACACAGGCGCTGGCCTACAATCAAGTACTGGAGTGGACAACTCAAGTGTCAAGCGTGTAATGCGTTTAATTGATAATATCAGACAGTATGGACATTTAACTGCAGATATTTATCCAGTGTACCGTCCAGAAAGAAAAAATGTACCTAAATTAACACATCAAGACTTTGGACTATCTAAGGAAACACTTGAAAAGCTTCCAGCTGTAATCGTATCAGACCATTTCGATGGTGAATTTAATAACGCATACGAAGCAATTGAATATATGACATCATGTTACCAAGGTCCTATAGCTTTTGAATATACGCATATTAATAATAATGAAGAGCGTGTATGGTTAAAAAGATATATAGAATCAACTAAAACAATTGAAATTACTAATGAAGAAAAAATTGAATTATTAAAAAGCTTAGCTGAAGTAGAAGGCTTTGAAAAATATATCCACAAAAACTTTGTAGGTGCAAAGCGTTTCTCAATAGAAGGTGTGGACACATTAGTACCTATGTTGCAGCGCGTTTTAAAACGTACAAATGCATCAAATATTCCAAACATCCAAATTGGTATGGCACATAGAGGTAGATTAAATGTGCTAACACATGTACTCGAGAAACCATATGAAATGATGCTTTCTGAGTTTATGCACAAAAATCCTTTAATTTTCTTACCTAAGGATGGTTCTTTAGAAATAACTGCTGGTTGGACTGGAGATGTTAAATATCATCTCGGTGGTACTAAAACAACGAGTAAATACGGAATTGAACAATATATTACGTTAGCTAATAACCCAAGTCATCTTGAAATTGTTTCACCAGTTGTTCTCGGTAAAGCAAGAGCAAACCAAGATGCGACTATAGATGCTGGTAGACCAAGTCAAGATGTTAATCGATCACTTGCTGTATTAATACATGGTGACGCTGCTTTCCCTGGTCAAGGTATTAACTTCGAATCAATGAACTTAAGTAATTTAGATGGATACACGACTGGTGGTTCTTTACACATCATTACTAACAATAGAATAGGTTTCACAACTGAATCTACAGATGCACGTTCAACAACTTATTCAACTGATGTTGCTAAAGGTTATGATTTACCAATCATTCATGTAAATGCAGATGACGTTGAAGCGACTGTTAAAGCTATCGAAATGGCGATGGACTTTAGAGAAAAATTCAACAAAGATTTCGTAATTGATTTAGTAGGTTACAGACGTTACGGGCATAATGAAATGGATGAACCTTCAATTACGAACCCAATGATGTATAAAGCCATTAAAGAACATCCATCTATTGAAATATTGTATGGTAAGAAACTTGTTGAAGATGGCATTATTTCTGAAGAAGAAATGAACAACATCTTTGATGACGTAACTAAAAGATTAAGAACTGCACACGATAAAATAGATAAAGATGCTCAAATGGACAATCCAGAAATGACTTTACCTGATAAAATTAGCGAAGGTCAAGATTATGAATTGCAAAATGCTACTTACGAAGAATTAAAAGCCATCAATGATGCAATGTTTGATTATCCAGAAGATTTCACAGTCTTTAAAAAGTTAAACAAAGTATTAGATAGACGCCGTGAACCATTTGAAAAAGATGGTTTAGTAGATTGGGCTCATGCAGAACAATTAGCATTTGCTACAATATTGCAAACTGGCACGCCTATTCGTTTAACTGGTCAAGATTCTGAACGTGGTACATTTGCTCAAAGACACGCTGTTTTACATGATGAAAAGGATGGTAAGTTATTTATACCGCTACATCATGTACCAAATGGTAAAGCATCATTTGATATCCATAACTCACCGTTATCAGAAGCTGCTGTTGTTGGTTTTGAATATGGTTATAACGTAGAAAATCCACATTCATTTAATATTTGGGAAGCTCAATATGGAGACTTTGCAAATATGGCGCAGATGATCTTCGATAACTTTATGTCTAACAGTAATGCTAAGTGGGGCGAAAAAAGTGGTTTAGCGCTATTCTTGCCACATAGTAATGAAGGACAAGGACCTGAGCATTCATCAGCAAGATTAGAGAGATTTTTACAATTAGCTGGTGAAAATAATATGACAATTGCAAACTTGACAAGTGCATCTAACTATTATCACTTATTAAGAAGACATGCTAAATATTTAAACACTGATAAGATGAGACCGTTAGTTTTAATGTCACCTAAGAGCTTGTTAAGAAACAAAATTGTTTCAAGACCAATTGAAGAATTTACTAAAGGTCAATTTGAACCTATATTAGTAGAACCTTACAAAAAGACTAAAGTTAAAAAAGTTATTATTTCATCAGGTAAAATGTTTATAGACTTAAAAACTGAATTGCAAAAAAATCCTAACGATGAACTTTGTTTAATTGCTTTAGAACAACTTTATCCATTCCCTAAAGAAGAGATAAATAATGTTCTATCTGAATTTAGAAATCTAGAAACGGTTCGCTGGGTGCAAGAAGAAGCGAAGAACCAAGGTGCTTGGTCGTTTGTTAGCTTAAAACTACAAAGTATTCTAGAAGACCGTAAAGTAAATCTTGAATATCACGGTCGTCAAGTTCGTTCTTCAACTGCAGAAGGTGATGGCGAAATTTATAAAATTCTACAAAGCAAAGTAATCGAAGAAGCTTTAAAACATAATTAGGGGGAAAAGAATAATGTCAGAGGTAAAAGTACCAGAATTAGCAGAATCAATTACAGAAGGAACAATTGCAGAGTGGCTTAAATCTGTTGGTGATCAAGTTGAAAAAGGTGAAAACATCGTTGAACTTGAAACTGACAAAGTGAATGTTGAAGTCATTTCTGAAGTTTCAGGTGTCCTATCTGAAATAAAAGCTGAAGAAGGCGAAACTGTTGAAGTAGGGTCTGTAATTGCAGTAGTTTCAGATGGTGAATCACAATCAACATCTAATGACTCTAAAGAAACAGAAAAACAAGAAGAACCACCAAAAGAAGATGCTGCTAAAACAGAAGCGCCATCTCCTAAACAAGAAGAAAAAGAAGAGTCAGAAACTTCATCAAACGAGAGAGTACAAGCTACACCTTCAGCACGTAAATTAGCGCGTGAAAAAGGTATAGACTTAAGTAAAGTTAAGACTCAAGCCGGTGATGTTATTAGACCTGAAGATGTTGAAAATGCAGCTAAACCAGCACAACAACCAGCTAAACCAGCTCAGCAAAGTCAACCAGCACAAGCTAAATCAAATGACAATCCTTCTAAACCTGTTGTACGCGAAAAATTATCACGTAGACGTCAAACGATTGCTAAAAAATTATTAGAAGTATCTAATAATACAGCTATGTTAACAACATTTAACGAAGTAGATATGACAAATGTTATGGAATTACGTAAACGTAAAAAAGACAAATTCCAAGAAGATCATAATGGTACACGTTTAGGTTTCATGTCATTCTTCACTAAAGCATCAGTAGCTGCTTTGAAAAAATATCCAGACGTAAATGCTGAAATAGACGGTACTGACTTAATCTTAAAACAATTCTATGATATCGGTGTCGCTGTTTCTACAGAAGAAGGTTTAGTTGTTCCTATCGTTAGAGATTGTGACAAGAAAAACTTCGCTGAAATCGAACAAGACATTGTAGATTTAGCAGTTAAAGCTAAAGATAAAAAATTAGGATTAGACGATATGATGGGCGGATCATTCACAATCACTAATGGTGGTGTATTCGGATCATTAATGTCGACTCCAATTATGAATGGTACACAAGCTGCAATTCTTGGTATGCACTCAATCGTAACAAGACCTGTTGCAATCGATAAAGAACGCATGGAAAATAGACCTATGATGTATCTTGCATTAAGCTATGACCATAGAATTATCGATGGTAAACAAGCAGTAGGATTCTTAAAAACAATTAAAGAATTAATCGAGAACCCAGAAGACTTATTATTAGAAAGTTAATTTTAAAAGATGCTGAGACATTAACATCTTAGATTAATATAAAAAAGCGCAAATTCTTATTTCGAAGAATTTGCGCTTTTTTTAGTTTATCTGCTGAGTCGTTGAATTTATCAAGTCAGGGCTCACATGATAAATAGAACCATTGAATTTATCAAGTCGAGGTCCACATGATAAATAGAGCCTTTGAATTTATCAAGTCAGGCTTCACATGATAAATAGAGCCGTTGAATTTATCAAGTCAGGCTTCACATGATAAATAGAGCCGTTGAATTTATCAAGTCAGGGCTCACATGATAAATAGAAATAAATTTTTATAATATTCCTCACGATTTTGCAAAGTGCTGACGCCCGGGGGGAATAGTATGAGTGAGAGACTACAGGCTCGAACCATACCCCAGGCAAGCATGCACTTTCAAAATCGTAAGATTTTAAAACATATCACGCTATTTACTAAAAAAGTAGTATGTGAGAGACTACAGGCTCGAACCATACCCCTAGGCAAGGATGCACTTTCAAAATCGTAAGATTGTAAAATTAATTCACGCTTATAACTTGATTGATTTGTCATTGTTTCAACTTATTTGTTATAATTTATTAGACTTCATATATGGGAGAGAGTTATTCATGAATGGACTTAGAAGTGTGACATTATGGACTTATGATTTAAAGGAAACAGAATCATTTTATAAAAATATTTTAGGGCTTAATACTTTGATGAACCATGATACGAATATCTTACATATCGGGGATGCAAATATTGCTCCTGGTACGAGACTTATTTTCAAACAATATCAAGGTGATCAAGAAAAGATAGATTCTCATTTTCATGGTATTGCATTACGTGTACCGACTGACTTAGCATTGTATGAATACAAACAACAATTTGATAAGCATGAAGTGGCATATGAATCTGTTCAGCAACTTAACGGTAAGAATCTATTTAAGTTTCATGATAATAATGGTCATGCTTTCCATATTATCTCTGATGAACTAAATGCTGGTGTGCCACTTGGTACTGCTTATGACGATGGTCCAATTAGTCCTATTCATCAAATTCAAGGAATAGGGCCAGTTATGATTAAATCACCTGAAACACAAGCTACAGGCTCACTTTTAAAGAATATTTTTGAGTTGCAATTATTTGCAGAATACAAGACAATAGATGATGAGTCGGCTTTAGTCTTTAAAGTAGGTGCAGGTGGAAATGGTGGAGAATTACATTTAATAGATTATCCAAAAGCTATTGAATCTTTAAATCCACCTATTGAAAGAGTAGCAATCTCAATCGATGATATTGAACATTTTGAAAATATCGTAAATCACGTGAAAGAAATAGAAATGGAACATCACATTATTCAACATGAAGCAGGTTTGATTTCACTATTTATCCGTGATTTAACAGGTATTATTATTACAATTACTTTTGATACAGTGAACTAAAGGAGCGTTTTATTTATGTTACATGAAACTTGGAAAGACAATCACGTTATTAAAAATGTCGAAGTTACCCATACTGATGCAGAAAAATTCAAAGTATCTGATATGTTAACAGTAGGGAAAGTATACGACGTAGTGAATGAAACTGAAGAGTATTATCAAATTATTGATAATTCTGGACATGTGGGCGGATACTACAAAACATACTTTAAAGAAGTTTAACGTGAAAAAATATTAAAAATTAGAGAAAAGCTCTATATTAATTATAGAACTTTTCTCTTTTTAGGTTTATTAATTGTGAATTAAAGGAGAACACTATGGCAAATTTCAATAAATATATGAATAATGATGAAACAATATACGATGATGCATTATCCATGATAAAACTTAATAAAAATATACTTTTAAAAGGACCAACTGGTTCAGGTAAGACTAAATTAGCAGAAACACTCGCACTTGATTTAAATAAACCTATGCATTCGGTAAACTGTTCAGTAGATTTAGATGCTGAAAGTTTATTAGGCTTTAAAACTATAGAAACTAATGAACAAGGTCATCAAGAAATCGTCTTTATCGATGGTCCCGTTATTAAAGCTATGAAAAATGGTGACATTTTATATATTGATGAAATTAATATGGCAAAACCTGAAACTTTACCTATTTTAAATGGTGTTTTGGACTTCAGAAGAGCATTGACTAATCCTTTTACTGGTGAAGTTGTGCAAGCTAAAGAAGGTTTCTCAGTTATAGCAGCTATTAACGTTGGTTATATTGGTACGTTACCAATGAACGAAGCGCTAAAAAATAGATTTGTCGTTCTAGATATTGATTATATAGATGGCGAAACGTTAAAAATGATTATAAAAGAACAAAGTCAATTAAAAGATGACGAAATAATTGATTCAATCATTCAATTTAATAAAGATTTGCGCATCATGTCTAGCCAAGGACAAATTTCTGAAGAATCAGCAAGTATAAGAGCTTTAATTGACCTTGCCGACTTAACTACAGTTATACCTGTTAGACGTGCAATTAAACGCGCAATTATCGACAAAATAGACGATGAAAGAGAACAACAAGCCATACAAAATGCGATTGAATTAATTTTCGAGTAAGGAGCATAACATGAGTGATCGTTTTATATTATTTAATGATGAACAAATCGATGCACAACAAATTATGATGTTAACAGATCTAGCAAAATTATTACTTGAAGATCCTAACGTTAAAGTCTCGTTTCAAAAATTCCAACATTATGACCCTATACAAAATACTTGTAATGTCAGTTTCAATTGGTTGCATCGTCCTGAACATATAACAAGAGCAGGACTAAAATCTGACATTATGTTAGATACAATCGGATTTAAGCACATTGACCCTTCAATTTACAAAGAAGTATTAGATGAGTCATTTGAACATATGAACTTTTTCAAACAATTATTTATGCTCATTGAAGAATATAGACTATCTCATATCATCATAAATAAAAGACCCGTAACGAAAAAATTATTTAAGCATAGATTAAATGTGAAAATTAAACAAAACAATAGTCAAATCCATGTATATCAAACTAAAACAACTTATACTGATTTACTATTTTTAGCCATTGAACATGCTATCTTAAATGAGAACTTTATAAATAACATTACAATACACGAAGATTTTGATGATGTGCTCGTACAAGTCTTCAATAGATTAACTCAAATTTTCAATTTACAAACTTCAGAAGATAGTTATGATTTAGCCGTTAGTATTATGATTTTAGTGGACTATTTATTAAAAGAAGATATGTTAAATCAGTATTATCATATACCTGAACGTATTTATCGATCATATGAAGAAGAGTGGACATTAGAAGATTTAAAAAGACAAGATGCTGCTCAAACAGATCAAAGTAATGAACAAGAACATGACCAAGAAGATGTTACGACTGAAGACGCTGAAACAAAAACAGCTGACAGTAAAGCTGATAGTGATTCATATTTAGAGATGGAATTACATGAAGGTGAAAATAGTGATGTCCTTTCAGATAATGAACGTGAAGGTGATGCATCAGATGATATGACCGACATGATGGAGAAAAAAGGTAAAGGTTCTAACGACACGATAGATGATGAAGAAGGTGGGGCTCAAGGTTTAAACAATCCTTACAATTTTAAGGGCGTAAACCAAAATGTGTCACTGTCATTCAATAAACCTGAAATTACACCAGACGATGTAGTGGCTTATAAAGAAGCTGTCGATAGTGTTCAGTTTGAAATTAAAGATTTAACGAGCATTATTCAAAAATCTATGAATCATCAATATAGTGATATTAGAGAGAATTTAACTAAAGGTAGACTTCAAAAGAACTTATTAAACTGGTTTATCGATGATCAATACAAATTATTCTTTAAAAAAGATGCGTTTAGTAGAAAACTAGATGCAACATTCACTTTATTAGTTGATGCGTCAGCAAGCATGCACGATAAAATGGAAGAAACTAAAAAAGGTGTCGTGTTGTTCCATGAAACGCTTAAAAATCTTGATATTAAACATGAAATATTAGGTTTTAGCGAAGATGCATTTGAAGCTGATAAATTAAATCAACCAAATACGATAGACGAACTGATTTTGTATAATGAATCTACACTTAAACAAAATGACGCGAGAATTATGACGCTTGAACCTCAAGATGACAATCGTGATGGCGTAGCTTTAAGAGTTGCTACACAGCACTTGCTACAAAGATCCGAGTCACAAAAATTCTTGATTGTGTTCTCTGATGGTGAACCATCAGCATTTGATTATGCAGAAGATGGTATTATTGATACACATGAAGCCGTAATTGAAGCTGATAAACAAGGCGTATATGTCTTTAATGTCTTTCTTAATCAAGATGTAATTGATGAAAGTACGAAGAGAACCGTTCATAATATTTACGGTAAACAAAGCTTGTTTGTAGAAGGTGTTGAAAACTTACCATACCAGCTTGCTCCTTTACTTAAAAAATTATTATTGCAATCTATATAATTAAATTTGAAAATTTTTACATTATTTTTTAAATTTTCAGAAATTTCATATGGACGAAAACTATCTCCAATGATAAAATATAAATTATTGTATGACCTAAAAGGAGTAAAATATATGAACAAGAATATTTTTGTAGTTGGATTTATGTTATTTGCGATATTCTTTGGGGCAGGGAATTTAATTTTCCCACCAGCACTTGGATTATCGAGTGGCCATTTCTTCTGGCCAGCTATATTTGGATTTGTTATTACGGGAATTGGTTTACCATTAGTTGGTGTAATTGCTGGTTCAATTGAAGAAAAGGGATATAGAGTATCATTAGGGAAAATACATCCTGTATTTGCAATTGTATTATTAGTTGCCATTTCTTTAACAATCGGACCGCTATTTGCAATACCACGTACTGCAGCAACTTCATTCGAGATGGGAATTACGCCAATATTTGAAACAACAAGTTCAATGGCTTTATTTATTTTCTCACTGATTTACTTTGTAATCGTATTTTACTTAAGTTTTAACTCAAGTAAAATGGTCGATAAAGTTGGCGCGATTTTAACGCCATTATTGTTAATTTCAATCACTGCTTTGATCATCAAAGCGTTCTTCACTTTAGGAGGACAACCAGCTGGAGCAGGGGATCTTGAGGTTTATAGCAGTGGTGGAACAAGCTTTGGTAAAGGTTTTGTAGAAGGGTACTTAACGATGGATGCCATTGCTGCCATTGCATTCTCAATGATTGTAATTACTGCAATTAAGAGTAAAGGCGTTACGAAAGAAACTGGTTTATTTAAACAAACTATTTTAGCTGGCGTTATTGCGGCTATCGCACTAGGCTTTATTTATGTTTCGTTAGGCTGGATAGGAAACCATATGAATGTTTCAGCTGAAACAATTAAAGAATTAAATGATAACGGACAAAATATCGGAACATATTTACTGACAACTGCAGCACATTTAGCATTTGGTGAATTTGGTAAATATTTAATAGGTATTATTGTTGCTTTAGCTTGTTTAACAACAGCTACAGGCTTAATCGTATCAGTAAGTGAATTCTTCCATGAATTAATACCTAAAATTTCATACAAATGGTTTGTGGCAATCTTCACTATAATTAGTTTTATACTTTCAAATCAAGGTTTAACAACAGTTATTAAAGGTTCACTACCTGTATTACTCGTATTATATCCAATTGCGATTACATCGGTATTGTTAATCTTATTAGCTAAATATGTTAATACACCACCAATTGCACAGCAGTTGTCTGTAGCATTTGTTACCATCATTTCATTTATATCAGTATTTAATCATTCAGGATGGGCAACAATTGGTTTTATTAATAAATTACCGTTAGCACCATATCAAATGGAATGGATTCCATTTGCAATCGTTGGATTTATTATTGGCTTTATTATAGGTAAAGTTAAAAACCAACCACCAATTGAATATAGTTAAATAAAAGATGGAATCTTCAAATTTATTTTGAAGATTCTTCTTTTTTATGTCATCATAATTATAAATATAGCAAAGGGGATGTTGTTATGTATTTAAATGCATTTATTAATAAAGATGAAACATGGCTTTTATGGGCCATTTTAGTGAGTATTGCAGCACTCAGCATTTATTTAGAACAAAGGTACGCTTTTGCTTCTAAAATAACCGGTGCCATCATTGCTTTAATTGGTTCTATGATATTATCTAACTTGAATATTATTCCAATAGAGTCACCGGTGTACGATCAAGTCTGGAATTATGTTATCCCTTTAGCAATTCCATTACTGTTATTTAGATCAAACATATTTAAAATATGGAAAGAAAGTAGACGACTGTTATTTATTTTCTTAATCAGTTCTATTGGCACGGTAGTAGGGATAGCAGTCGCATTTTTATTACTGCATCAATTTATACCGGAACTAGATAAAATAGGTGCTATGATGACAGGTAGCTATATTGGAGGCGGTGTAAACTTTGCTGCACTCAGTACTAAATTTCAAACACCTGGAGAACTCGTGTCAGCTACTGTAGTTGCAGATAATAGTGTCATGGCTTTTTATTTCATCGTACTCATTACATTACCTAACTTAAAATTTATTAAGAAACATTTCAAAAGACTACATACTGAAAATAATCAATCAGAAGGGAACAACGCTGAAGCATATTGGAAAAGAAATGAAATTAGTTTAAAAGATATTGCTTATTCATTTGCGATTGCATTTTCTTTAGTAGCTATAAGTTTTAAAATTTCTGAAACCGTAAACAGCGTCGTACCTAAAAGCAATCCGTTTATGGAAATTTTAGTTAGTATTATAGGCGATCAATTTTTATTATTAACAACGTTAACACTGATTATCGTAGCGATATTTAGTCGATTTTTCGAAAAATTAAATGCATCTGATGAGCTCGGTACATTTTTAATCTATATTTTCTTCGTTGTAATAGGGGTCCCAGCTTCAATTCCAATCATTATTAAGACGGCACCGTTATTATTTATTTTCGTAGCAATTATATTAATCTTCAATTTAGGCATAACACTTTCTTTCGGAAAACTATTTAAATTCAATATTGAAGAAATGTTACTCGCTAGTAATGCTAATGCTGGTGGACCAACAACGGCAGCTGCTTTAGCAATTTCTAATGGTTGGCATAGCCTAGTTGGACCAATATTGATTATCGGCACATTAGGATATGTTATTGGTAACTATGTCGGTACAATGATGGGATATTACTTAAGTCAATTTATGTAGAATATGCATTACTTATAGTTAAATAAAAAATGGAACTTCGATATCGAAGTTCCATTTTTATTATGATTTAAACGTATTTCTTAATTGGTGTTGTTCATCTTTAAGTTGTAAAAGCTTTGTTTTTAAATCTTGTTCTAATGTTTGTAATTCTTGTTCAGCTTGTTGACGTTTACGTGTACCGTCTTCTTGTATACGAAGTGTTTCTTGTATTGTATCTACAATATTTGTTTGTGTCGTCTTCAATGTTTCAATATCTACTATACCGCGTTCATTTTCTTCAGCAGTTCTTACAGCATTTTGTTTCAACATTTCAGAGTTCTTTAATAATAATTCGTTTGTAGTATCCGTAACTTTTTTCTGTGCTTCTGAAGCACCTTGTTGTCTTAATAAAGTTAATGCGATAGCCATTTGGTTTTTCCATAATGGGATACTCGTTAAAATAGAACTTTGAATTTTCTCTGCTAATGTTTGGTTAATGTTTTGGATCATTCTAATTTGTGGTGCAGATTGTAATGTGATTTGTCGAGATAGTTGTAAATCATAAATTCTCTTCTCAAGACGATTAATATATTGTTGTAAATCTGCTAATTCTTGAACATCCATTTGATTATTAGAAGACTTAACTTTGTTTTCAAGCTCAACGAGGTCATTTTGTTTCAATTCGTCTCGTTTCTTTTCTGCTGCAGCAATATAAATATTTAATGCATCAAAATAAGCTTTGTTTTCTTCATACAATTGATCTAATAAGCCAACATCTTTCATTAGCATATTTTGAGATTTTTGTAATTCAACTGATATACGGTCAACTTGTGCACCAACTGATTGATATTTACTGAACATTTCATTTACAGAACGTTCTGCTCTTCTAAAAATTCTCTTTAATCTAGATTTATTTTGCTTCTGTAATTCATCAGGATTCACTTCTTTTAATTTATTCATTAAATTTCTTAAAGAAGAACCAATTGGACCAACGTCTTTAGATTGGACTTGCGTTAGCATCTGATGAGAGAACTGAGATAACTTACTTTGAGCTTGCTGTCCGTATAGCAATAAACCATCATTATCTAAAGGTTTAATTTGTTTAGCAATTTCATTAATCTTGCGTTGATCTTCATCAGAAAACGATTTTTCATAAGTTGACGTCACATCAGATTTCGTTTGTTGTTCAGTTACTTCTGATTTTTGTGCTGCTAATTCATTAGATGAATCTTTAAAAGGGTCATCAATGAGATCATCAAATAAGTTTTTATTCGTTTCAGTCATCTTTACGCTCCATTTCATATTCGTATTTTTTTGCATTCTTTTTTAAATTTACTTTTTCTTTAGTTGATTCTGGTATTGCTTGTCTATAACTATTTCTATCTTTAGCTATATCAGCAAGTTCCATTTCAATATCTAATTGATGATAGCTAGATTCGTTGAGTTGTTTCAAATCTGCTACTAGCGTTCTTTTGTTCTCATCAATTGTAAGTTTAGTTTGTTTTAATTTTGCCTTTTCTTCTTTAGACTTATTAGGCATGCGTTGTAGCATTGTATAATTATCAATTAAATTTACAGTATTATCTAAATGTGAGTAGAAGAAACTTTCAACTGCGTAGAACTTTTCAGGTGATTGTTTAACTGTATTATAGATAGTACGGGCCAATTTAGCGACTTCATTTAAATTTTTAAATTCGCTATATGATCTTACACGCATATAATTCTTGTAAAGACGTTTCAACTTTGGTTGAGCGTCGTTTAATTGTTTTCTAATAAAATGAAATTCACGACGCGTCAAACCCATTTCTTTTAAATATTTTCTAGAACTATACCATTGAATAGGTAAAAAGCTAAATACATACGATCCCGCAAAAACAGCCGTATCAATCATAAAATGTAAATCCAATTGAAAAACACTAAATAAAAATGCGATAAATGCGATAGGTACAGACAGAAGTGCACCTAATACATATGATAAATTATATTTCATTGTCATCTTCCTAATTTATAACGTTTTGAAGTGCTTTGTTTTTTCGTCTAACGTCGTTTCTTCAACTGTATAATTTTCAACAACTGAAGCAGGCGCCACGCCTTGTATAACACCATTTGTAAATTTTTCTAAATCATCATTTTCGCCACTAGCATATATTTCTACATAATCGCTAACATTTTCAACGCTACCTATAATGTTATACTTTTTAGCGAGTTGTGCTGTAAAAAATCTAAAACCGACACCTTGTACGCGGCCAAAAACTTTAATATGTTTTCCGTTCATATTTATCACCTCATATATCCATTATAAAGGGTTACGTTTAAAAAAACTAATAATTAGGAACATAGGCATAAGCTATTCTCTTGATTTAATTTCTAATAAGATTTAAATTAATTCTAGGGCAATTTTCTAAACAGGGGAGTTTTTTAGATGTACAAAATCGTAACAATCCGAACAGATTATGAGGGTTGGTGGCTGTTTGATGGTTGGAAGGATAATATTATTAAAGAAATAGAATGTCACGATTATGATGAAATGGTTAAGCAGTATCAAAACTTACTTGAAAATTATCAAACTAAGTTTACAAACGAAGTTATAGGTAAACATAATATTCATGCCTTTTATAATAATTGTGATTTATCATATTGCGAAGACTGTGAAGAAGATTTACAAATTTTTTATAGTATTCTTATATTAAATGACAATTCTATTTATACACCTTTACCAAATTAATAAAATCTGAAAATATCTCAAATAGTATTGCATTTGGATATTGAGTAACGTATAATAAGTAATAGCAATATCGTTATTCCATATTGCAAATAACATTAATGATTCATTGTGTTTTTTGTAATATGCGAATATCGCATATTGAATTTTAGTCTTGGAGGTTTCACAATTATGAAACAAGGTACAGTAAAATGGTTTAACGCAGAAAAAGGATTTGGCTTTATTGAAATTGAAGGAGAAAATGACGTATTCGTACATTTCTCAGCAATTAACCAAGAAGGTTACAAATCTTTAGAAGAAGGTCAAGCAGTAGAATTCGAAGTAGTAGAAGGCGACCGTGGCCCACAAGCTGCAAACGTTGTAAAACTATAATATAAATGAATTTGAAAGACTAGAAAGAAACCCTAACAATGTTAGGGTTTCTTTCTGCTTTGAGATAATAATATTATTTGATAATGAATGATACTTATATCATTAAGAAGCGCAAAGATCTCTTCATTAGGTTATAGCCTAGTGAAGAGATCTTTTTTATTTTTAAATTTACGATTTTGCTATTTATCAAGTGGACCTCAACTTGATAATTTCAATGGCTCTATTTATCATGTGAGTCCTGACTTGATAAATTCACGGCCAAATCGCACGAAGACTCATAAGATAAACTAAAAAAGAGCACAAATTCTTCAAATAACAAGAATTTGCGCTCTTTTCTATTAATCTAGCATGTTAATGTCCTAGACTATTTTTATTTTACATCGTTCATAATTAATTGTTTTAATGATTGTCTTTTAATAACTTCTCTTGCTTTACCATCTTTAACAAATAGAACTGAAGGTTTTAACATTTGATTATAGTTAGAACTCATTGAGTAATGATAAGCTCCGGTAGACAATACTGCTATATAATCACCAATTTTTGTCGATTTAGGTAATTTCATGTCTCTTCCTATTAAATCTCCGGATTCACACAATTTACCTGCAATTGTTACTTCGTGCGTATCCTCATCATTTCTATTTACAAGTAATGCTTCATACTGTGCATCATACAGAGCTGTTCTAATATGATCACTCATACCACCATCTATTGATACATAAGTATTCACGTTCGGTATTTCTTTAATTGTACCGACTTGATATAACGTAACACCCGCTTCACCAACTATTGAGCGACCTGGTTCTATTGATATTTCTGGTATTGCCATTTCGTATTTCTTACTATTTTCTTTAATAGCGTCAGTTATAAGCTTAATACCATCTTCAATAGGGTAACTTTTATCTGCTTCTGTATATTGAATGCTAAATCCGCCACCTAAATTCAAGATATCAATTTCAATATCATGCGCTTTTAACCATTCGAATACGATTTGAATGGTATTAATTGTGCCATCTGCTTCAAATATTTGTGAGCCAATATGGAAGTGAATACCTTTAAAGTCTATTTTATCTGACGCTTGTAAAGCACGTACACCTTCTAATGCGGTACCATGTTTAATTGACAAGCCAAATTTGCTATCTTCTTGGCCAGTTTGAATAAATTCGTGTGTATGTGCTTCAACACCTGGATTAACTCTTAAAACAGCTTTAATTGGCTTAGAGGCAACGCGATTAATACGTTCGATTTCATCTAAAGAATCAATGACAAAGTATTCTACGCCACTTTCTATAGCATACTCTATTTCTTCATTTGTTTTGTTGTTACCATGGAAGTGTATTTTGCTCGGATTGAAGCCACTTGCTAAAGCTGTATATAATTCACCTTCAGAAACAACATCTAATCCCATTTGTTCTTCATCCATTAATTTAAATAACTGTATACTACTAAAAGCTTTAGATGCATAAGAAATATTATAAGACAATCCACTTTCTTTAAAAGCTTCATGAAATCTTCTACATTGATTTCTAATTTGTTCTTCATCATATACGATAGTAGGGGTACCAAAGCTTGCAGCTATTGTTTTTAACGACACATTCCCCATTGTTAGAACACCTTGCTCGTTATATTTTACTGTCATGATATAATCTCCTTTATTAATGAATGATGGTTCAAAGCACTAATTTGTTCAGAATTTGCGCCAACACCTTTAAATGTAAATTCATCTATCCTTATTTCATCACTATACATTGTGACGATATCTCCACTTTGTACAGAATCATCTACTTCGACAAACATGTGACTCATCATTAGACCGCGTATTGGATAACGCTTTTGATTGATCAACGCATCATATTTGGCTCTTGTCTTAAGTATGCCGTCACCATAACCAATATCAACTACAGCTATATTGCAGTCTTGCTCAGCAGTATATTGAAAGCTATATCCACACGTTTCTCCTTTTTTTATAGGACGAACTTGTATGACATTTGCAGTTATAGAAAAATTTTGTTCGGTAAGTGTAGTAGGTAAGGTGCTATACGGCCTAGAACCATATAATATGATGCCTAATCGTGCATGTGTATGTTTGTCTAATAATCCATCTTCACGGACATAACTCGCGCTATTTTGAGAGTGTATAAATTTAAATTTATAGCCCGCGTTTAAAATATGCGTTAAACAGTTATTCCATGCTGTTCTTTCAGTTTCATATTCATCACCATCAAATTCGTCAGCATAGCCAAAATGCGTCCAAATCCCTTCAATAATTGATTGATGCTCTGTAGGGAGGCTTGCATTATGTTCTAATGCTTCTATCATTTCATATTGATCCTTTAACCCTGAACGGTGTAATAAATTTTCTAGCTCTAAATGTAATTTAATACCTGCTAAAGATTCTATGTGCTCATAGAAGAACTTTAAAGAGGGCAATGTCATTGCAATATTATAGGTTTTTAACGTTTCAAATTCTACTGATGGATTCATGAGAAATATGTTCACATTTTGATTTAAGTTGCGTATTCTAATCGCTTCATGCAAAGAAGTCGTACTAAAAGTATGAATGCCTGCTTTTATAAAAGATTGGACAGCAAATTCTAAACCGAAATGATAAGCATCGTTTTTTACAACTGCCATAACATCATTATCGTGAATGACATTTTTTACATTATTAATAAATTTTTGTTCTTCAATTTTTATACGTGCTACCATTAAACGACCTCTCCTTGAGTTAATAAAGCTGTGTAATAATCAGCGATACTTATCAATATTTCTTCATCAAAATTCAATCTATTTGTGTGAAGACCATATACATAATCTTTTTCTATATTTCGTGTTCCGAAAAAGACAAAGTAACTTGGTGCTAAATTTCTATAAAAACTAAAGTCTTCTCCGAATAAATAAGGCTTTTCAAGTTCATGTTGTGTTAAATTAACTTCAGATAACGCATTTGTTACGCCTTCATAAAGACTGGCATCATTTATAGTAGGTGGATATCCTTCTGCGAATTTAAGTGTGCACGTTACATTAAATAATAATTCAACACTTGCTGCTATTTTTTGCATTTGATCTTTAACTATTTGAAGGTCATTCGTATCATAAGTTCTAATTGTACCTTCTAAATAGCCGTTTTGAGGAACGGTATTAATCGCTTCACCAACATTAAATTGGCCAACGTGTATGATATTACGATTGAGACCATTTAAATGAAATTGCTGTATTTGTGTAACTTGAGATAATACGTGCATCATTGCTTCAGAGGCCGCTTTACCTTCTTCTTTACTTGCCACATGACTAGACAAACCATCTAAATAGAACCTATACTCGGTCGCACTCGCTGTAATTTCGTCATTTTTAAACGCAACAGTTCCTGCATCTTCAAAAGGCATAATATGCACACCATATATCTTTTCGATATTATGTTTATCAAACACTTTCGATTGTATCAATTGATTAGCGCCAGCTTCTGTTTCTTCAGAAGGTTGATAAATAAATACAACATTATGAGGTAATTGATCTTTATCATATAAATCTTTACAACGTTTTGTAAAAAGCATAAGTGCTGTCGTATGGCCGTCATGCCCACATGCATGCATAACGTTATCGACCGTACTTTTATATGAAATATCGTTCACTTCTTGAATAGGTAAGGCATCAATATCTGCTCTATATGCAATTGTATGATTTGAATTACCCTTTAAATAGCCAATAATACCTGTTTGAATAGGGCGTTCATATGGAATTTCAAGTTCTTTTAAAAACGATTCAATAAATGCTGTTGTTTCATACTCTTGCATACTCAACTCAGGATGTTGATGCAAGTATCTTCTTGTATTTTGAACAAATTCTAATTCAGACATTAAACTCAGTCCCTTTATAGTATGTATAGAAAACGCCAATCAATATGATTGGCGCATTCATGTTATATAATTAATTTAAATTACGTAATGCAGATACAATTTCTTTTTTACCATCTTGAACATCTGCTGATTGTTTAATTACTTTAGCAGGTGTACCAGCAACGACTGCACCTTCAGGAACATCTTTCGTTACAATAGCACCAGCTGCTACAATTGCGCCTTTACCAATTCTTACACCTTCAAGAATAACTGCATTTGCACCAATTAATACATCGTCTTCAACAATAACAGGAGAAGCACTTGGTGGTTCAATTACGCCAGCTAATACTGCACCAGCACCAACATGAACATTTTTACCTGTTGTAGCACGGCCACCTAAAGTAGCATTCATATCTATCATAGTGCCTTCACCGACTACTGCACCAATATTAATTGTTGCACCCATCATAACTACAGCGCCATCTTCAATCACAGCATGTTCTCTAATGAAAGCACCTGGCTCAATACGTGCATTTGTATTTGTTAAATCTTTTAATGGAATTGCTGAATTACGACGATCATGTTCAATTTCTACATCAGTAAATGAAGATTTGTTGTTCTCATAAAAGCTCGTCCAATCATTCGCATCACAAAAAATTGTTTTTGATGATTCTGAACCAAATACTTTAAATGACTCTGGGAACTCAACATTTTCAAATTGCCCATTTACATAAACTTTTAATGGCGTTACTTTCTCCGCCTCACTAATATATTGAATAATTTCTTCTGCTGTAAAATCTTTAACCATGTTAAATTCTCTCCTCATTTAAGTTATTGTATGTGTAATATCCATTTTCTTTATTTACTAAAACATCAGCTACATTAATAGCGCCGTTTGCAAAGATATCTTTAGATTGTGCACGGTGAGTAATTTCAATTGTCTCATCGTGTCCTGCAAACAATACTTGATGTTCTCCAACAATTGTACCACCTCGTTGAGAGCTAATTCCAATTTCTGCTGCTTCACGTTTAGATGAAGACTCATGTCTATCATAAACGGGCACTGACTGTTCTCTTTTTTCTTTAATCGCATCATATAGTTGTACAAGTGTACCACTAGGTGCATCTACTTTTTTATTATGATGTTTTTCAATCATTTCAATATCAAAGTCTTCCAGTAATGGGACAGCATATTGAATAATTTCTTTAAGTATGTGAACACCATAACTCATATTAGCACTGAAGAATACAGGCATATGAGCAGATTTTTCTTTTAGTTTTTCAATCACTTTTTCTTTTTCACCAGTTGTTGCTATGACTAAAGGTAACGTAAAATCTTCTTCTAACAACGGTAATAACAGTTCAGGATTTGAAAAATCGATCGCAACATCCGCTTCCGGTGCTTTAGAAATTGAATTGAAAGCAGGGTAGGGATATTGTTTAGACGGATCCTTTACAATTACACCTACAATTTCGTTATCTCTTTCTTCAGCTAATCTTGCGACGCGTTCATTCATAGCGCCGTAACCAATTAATAATATTCTCATTGTTTTACACCATCTTTGAAAGTATTAAATGCTTCACTTAAAATAGTTCTTTCTTTTTCCTCTAAAGTTACAAGTGGTAATCTCACTTCATATTGCCCAAATCCTAATTCAGAAGTGAGTAACTTAATTGGTACTGGATTAACATCGACACTTAAGTGATTTAATAAAGTCACAATTTCTGCATTTAAAGCAGTAGCTTGTTCTAATTGATCATTTGAAACGTAATCATATAATTGTTGTGTTTCAAATGGTATCGCGTTAGCAACTACGGAAATAAGTCCATCGCCACCTAGACGATAATAATCGTACATATTGTCATCATTGCCACTATATAAAGCAAAATCACTTGGTAATTTACTTTTTAAAGTTTTTGCATATTCTAAATCGCCAGTTGCATCTTTAAGTGCAACGATATATGGATTTTCACTTAATTTAAGCACCGTATCAATTTCTATCGTCATGTTCGTTCTTGAAGGCACATTGTATAGAACGACTGGCAATGCAATTTCATTAGCAATTTTAGTGAAATGCGCAATTAAACCTCGTTGACTTGTTTTATTATAGTAAGGTGTAATTAACATAATTGCATCTGCACCTAATTCTTTTGCTTTAATAGAAGCCTCAATTGAAGCTTGTGTATTATTTGTACCTGTTCCTGCAATAACAGGCACACGGCCATTCACTTTTTTAATACCGCATTCTAATAAAGCGTTTCTTTCTTCAGCTGTCAAGGTTGGGTTCTCAGCTGTTGTACCGTTGATAATAATACTTTTAACGCCATTCTCTATTAAAAATTCTATATGATTTTCAAATGCTTCGTAGTCTACATCCTCGTTTGTAAATGGTGTTGTTAGGGCAACGCCCACACCCGTAAAAATATGTGACATACTTAACACTCCTCATTTTATTTATTTAATTGCATAACTTGTTCTAACACTTGAACTGCATTTAAACTTGCACCTTTTAGTAAATTATCTGAAGTACACCAAATATGGAAAGTATTATCTAAAGAATCATCTTTACGAATTCTTCCAACAAATACTTCATCTTTACCAGTAGAGTGTATAGCTAATGGGTATTCGTTATTTTCAACATTATCTACTAATACAACTCGATCATCTTCTTTAAATAAGTTCTTGATGTCTTCAACTGTTGCTTCTTTATCTAATGTTACGTTCATGTGGACACTGTGGCTATCTTGTACAGGTACACGCACACAAGTCGCTGTAACATTTAGAGACGGTTGATCTAAAATTTTTCTCGTTTCTTCAATCATCTTTTGTTCTTCTTTTGTATAACCATCTTCTAAAAATACATCTATATGTGGTAACACGTTATTATATATTGGGTGAGGATAGTTCTTAGGTGCTTCACCTTTTTCACCATTAGACAAATCTTCACGACCAGCAAGTCCCGAACCTGATACTGCTTGGTAAGTTGTATAAGCAACTCTTTTTAAACCAAATGTATCTAATAAAGGTTTCAATGGCACGACTGATTGAATAGTTGAACAGTTCGGATTCGCAATGATTTTACGATCTAATTTCGGTTCGTTAACTTCTGGAACGATTAAATCAATACCTTCATGCATTCTCCATTGACTAGAATTATCTATAACAATAGCGCCATGTTTTTCAAATAGTGGTGCGAATGCTTTACTTGTTCCGCCACCAGCGCTCATAATCACATAATCAAATTGACCATCTGTTTTTTCTTCCGTTAAAGCTTCAACAGTATATGTTTTTCCTTGAAATTCAACTTCTTTACCTGCTGATCTTGGTGATGAAAATAGTACTAGTTCATCAAATGGTATATTCTTTCTATCTAATACTTCTAATACTTTTTCTCCTACTAAACCTGTTGCACCTACAACTGCTAATTTTGTCATTTTTTTCACTCCATCATCAATTATATATTAAACGCTTCACTTAAAGTTCGAACGGCAGTTTCACCTAAATCACGATCAACGACATAAGAAATACTAATTTCTGAAGTCGTTGTTTGATAAAAGCGTATGTCATGACTAATTAAAGTACGAAAAGCTTTTGAAGCTATTCCAGACATATCTCTCATACCAGTTCCGATTACAGAAAGTTTCGCGTAATTATCTTTCATTTTGTAACGCAGGTGAGGATAATCCTCAGTTAAGCTTTCAATAATTTGTTCGATTTGTACAACTTCTGAGTCTTTAATCGTAAATGAAAGCTGTAATCCTTGTTGATTTTCAATTTGTGAAATCATATCAACATTCATTGCTTGTTCTTCTAAAGCATCAAACAAATTTTGTAATAATGCGAAGTTTTGCATTGGATAAGTTAAAGTAACATGAATCATATGTTTATCTAATGCGACTCCTGTGACTGCTTTTTTCTCTAAAATCTCTGTTTGTGGCATAATCCATGTTCCTTTCACGTTCGATAATGTTCTACCAAGATAAAGAGGTGTATTGTAATTTTTAGCGATTTCGACACTTCTTGATTCTAATACACCTGCACCTAGAGCGCTCATTTCCATCATTTCTTCATAAGAAACTTCATTTAATAACTTCGCTTCTTTATAAATTCTAGGATCAGTACCATATACACCTTCGACATCTGTATAGATTTCACATGATGTATCGATACTCGCTGCAATCGCAACTGCTGTTGTATCAGAACCACCACGACCTAAAGTGGTAATTTCTAAATGATCATTTACACCTTGAAATCCTGCAACAACGAGTATGTCATTCGTTTCAAAAGCTGTTTCAAATCGCAACGCATCAATTTCTGCGATTTTACTTTTCAAATGATGACCAACCGTTTTAATACCAGCTTGATAACCCGTCATTGCTTTCGTTTGAACACCTATATCATTTAATACCATAGAAAGATATGAAATAGTCTGTTGTTCTCCAGTTGTTAAAAGCATAGCTAAATGTTCATCTTTAGGTCGAGAGGTTAGTGCGCTAATATTCTCAAGTAAAGAATCTGTCGTTTTACCCATAGCGCTAACCACTACTACTAATTGTTCTCCATTATCAACGCGTGATTTCAACATATACGCGATGTTTTTAATCTTGTTAAAATCACCGACGGACGTACCGCCAAACTTTAATACACTTTGCTTCAAAATAATTCCTCCTATAAATCGGGAGGTCAACGCCGTAATATAAATAAAAAAACAAGCTCGGCATCCGAACTTGTTTTAATTTATATATACAAGTGATGCACTCCATTATTCCTAAGATAATGACAGACAACTAGCTCTTAACCTAAATGTCCAACATAATATTTCTGCAAAAATATAATGTTTCGGCATCGCACCCTTTCGCTCCTTAAAGATTGCAGTCTAATAGGGGAGTTACTAATGATTGATGCGCCTCATCAAAAACATATTCAATTGGTATGCATTCATTATACATAGAAAGAATATTGATGTAAAGAGAGAAAACAGATAAATTCAAAAGTTCTAACTATTTCAACAATTGTTGGAAAAACATGGATACTATGGAGATTCATTCATATTATCTTTTGACATAAAAAAAGCTTCAATCCAACTATAAGTGGATTGAAGCTTCTCTATATATCATATTAATTATAAAAGACCTGAATCTTTCAAGTATTCTTCATAAGTGATTTCTTTAGAAATAACACCGTCTTCTTTAATATCTATAACTCTATTTGCAATTGTGTTAATAAACTCGAAGTCAAATGATGTGAAAATTAAAGAACCTTTGAAATTCTTCAATCCATCATTTACTGCAGTAATACTTTCTAAGTCTAAGTGGTTAGTTGGCTCGTCTAATAATAATACGTTAGAGCTTGACAACATCATTTTACTTAACATACATCTTACTTTTTCTCCACCTGAAAGTACGTTTGCTTTTTTCTTAACTTCTTCACCACTAAATAACATACGTCCTAAGAATCCTCTTAAGAATGTTTCTGTTTGTTCTTCTGGTGGTGCATATTGTCTTAACCAATCAACTAAGTTCAAATTAACACCTTCAAAGAACTCTGAGTTATCTTTTGGTAAATAAGACTGACTTGTCGTAACGCCCCATTTAACTGTTCCTTCATCAGGTTCAAGTTCTCCAGCTAAAATACGTAGTAGGGTAGTTTTAGCAATTTCACTTTCTCCTATTAATACTGCTTTATCATTAGGATTCATCGTGAACGATACATTGCTTAATACTTTTTTACCGTCAATTGTTTTAGAAACACCTTGAACTTGTAATAATTCGTTACCAACATCTCTATCCATAGTGAAATTAACGTATGGGTAACGTCTTGATGATGGTTGAATATCATCAAGTTCAATTTTATCTAACATTTTCTTACGACTTGTTGCTTGTTTAGATTTAGAAGCGTTAGCGCTAAATCGAGCAATAAAGTCTTCTAATTCTTTAATACGTTCTTCTTTTTTCTTGTTTTGATCTTGAGCCATTTGAGAAACAAGTTGACTTGATTGATACCAGAAGTCGTAGTTCCCAACAAATAATTTAATTTTACCGTAATCTAAGTCAGCAATATGCGTACATACGTTGTTTAAAAAGTGTCTATCATGTGATACGACAATAACAGTATTCTCAAAATTAAATAAGAAATCTTCTAACCAAGCAATTGCCTTAATATCTAAACCGTTTGTAGGTTCATCTAGTAATAGAACATCTGGATCACCAAATAAACTTTGTGCAAGTAACACTTTAACTTTTTGATTGTTTTCTAACTCAGACATTTGTTTGTCATGCAACTCATCTTTAATACCTAAACCTGAAAGTAAAACAGATGCATCCGCTTCAGCGTTCCATCCATTCATTTCACCAAATTCACCTTCAAGCTCTGCTGCACGCATACCGTCTTCATCAGAGAAATCTGGTTTCATATAAATTTCATTCTTTTCAGTCATAACTTGCCATAATTTTTCATGACCTTTTAATACAACATCGATTACTTTTTCATCTTCATGTGAAAAGTGATCTTGTTTTAATACTGCTAAACGTTCATCTTTACCAAGTGAAACGTGGCCTGATTGAGAATCCAATTCCCCAGATAAGACTTTTAAGAACGTTGATTTTCCTGCGCCATTAGCGCCAATAAGTCCGTAACAGTTTCCTGGTATGAACTTAATACTTACATCTTCAAATAGCTTACGATCGCCAAATCGCAAACTTACATTAGTGACTTGTAACATTAAATGACTCCTTTTCATTAATACTTCTATCGATGAATTATATCATAAATCAAACAAAAAAGGGCAAGAGATTGAACAGTCGTTACACGAAGAAAAATACATGTTATAATGAATAAACGAAAAAGATAAGAATGGAGAATGACATGGCAAATGATACAGAGACACTTGTAGGTCGCATAGACTTTTTAAAAGTGGATAGATTAGAAGGTTCAACATACCATTTACTTGGACCAAATAGTGAAAGAATTAAAATGAATGCTTCAGAAGTAGGCGAAGATGATCAGTTAGAAATAGGCGAAGATTATAGTTTCTTCGTATATCCAAGTCGATCAGGAGAATTATTCGCTACTCAAAACATGCCTTCAATAACAAAAGACCGTTATGATTGGGTAAAAGTATTAAGAGTAGACAGAGATGGCGCATCAGTAGATGTAGGATTACCAAGAGAAGTATCAATACCTTGGGAAGATTTACCAAAAGTAGAAGAATTGTGGCCACAAAATGGTGACATGATTTTCTGTACACTTAGAATAGATAGTCATAGTCAAATGTTTGCGAGGTTAGCAACTGAAACAATCGTTGACACAATGTTTAAAGTCGCAGAAGAATCAATATTACATCAACACGTTACAGCTAGACCTTATAGATTATTAAGAGTAGGTACTTTCTTATTATCTAAAGAAGGCTACAAAATATTTGTACACGAATCAGAACGTAGACATGAACCAAGACTTGGTGAAGAAATGGACGTTAGAATCATCGGCGTAAAAGAAAACGGTGAACTAAACGGATCATTCTTACCATTAGCTCATGAAAGATTAGACGAAGATGGCCAAGTTATATTCGATTTACTCGTAGAATATGATGGAGAACTGCCATTTTGGGATAAATCAAATCCAGAAGCTATAAAAGAAGTATTTAATATGAGTAAAGCTAGCTTTAAACGAGCAATCGGTAGATTATACAAACAAAAGCTCATCACAATAGAGACAGGTAAAATCACCATCACTCAAAAAGGCTGGTCTCAAGTTAAAAAAGAAGATTAATCAAGAATAAATAAAACATACTAAGATTAGCTATGAAGAAATCTATGACGATAGATTTTTTCATAGCTATTTTTTATAGTTATAGAGAGGAGTAGACTGTGCGATCTCTTGGGTTTGAAATCCGTAAAAAAAACTAGTCAGCTTTACTCTCGCCTTTTGAAATTCGATTGTAGTATGTTGGGTTCTTGAAACCGTGTAT
>NZ_JAJNIE010000017.1:0-39015 GCF_022387115.1 Mammaliicoccus sp. F-M27
GTATTTATATCTATTTTAATATTTCTAGTCATAGTAAAACTCCCTGCTAAGTTTTCACTATTTAAGTGTTTCCTTAACAGGGAGCATATCATTGAACGTTGGCAGGCTTTTTTGGTTATTAGAGGGATCAAGAATACCCCTACTTTTATTTCAGAACCTTTATTCATTATTTTGAATTCATCACGCTTATGATGTTATAATGTATTTAACGAAAATAAGTTTTCACTTATACACCAATCCCCTCACTATTACGAGTAGTGAGGGGATTTTTGTTGGTGTGACTTCATTATTATATCATCGATTAATAGACACACATATCCTCTTCCAATAAGTTGAATTATGTTGAATTAACTTAAAAAAATTATACTCCGTTAACCTATTCTGATTCATTTAAAATACGTGAGTCAAGGCCTAGCTGATAATCTATATTCATATTTTCTCGTAGTGTGTTACCCATATAGTCTTCTGGATTTTCCATTGCCCGTCTACGGTCTAATGCCTCTCGATGCGTCTTTCCTAGTCCAAATGTGAAAAAGGCCATAAATTTAATTTCATCAGAAATATGACATAGCAACT
Source organism: Mammaliicoccus sp. F-M27 (assembly GCF_022387115.1). Lineage (NCBI taxonomy): Bacteria > Bacillati > Bacillota > Bacilli > Caryophanales > Staphylococcaceae > Mammaliicoccus > Mammaliicoccus sp. F-M27. The sequence goes on from NZ_JAJNIE010000017.1 coordinate 577, forward strand.
CCGATACTCATGTGTTTTGTTTTCATTATAATTTCCTTTCAAATATGGTCATCATATTAAGTTAATCGTTTGTCTACACCATATTGATAGGGAATACCCAGATTTTCTCGTAATGTCTCTCCTTCATAATCTTTATGGAAGACACCTCGCTCTTGTAAGATAGGAACTACTTCTTCAACAAAACGTTCTAAGTCAGTTTCGTAAGCATCAGGTAATAACCAGAATCCATCTGCTGCTCCGGCTTCAAACCATGCAGTCAAGTGATCAGCAGTTTCTTTTGCATCACCTAACGTTGCAGGATGAAAGTCAATTACAGACTGATAAATGATATCGCGTAATGTCCAGCCTTCATGTGCTACCTTTAAAACATTCTCAATACGAGGGTCAGAATAACTATCAATTTCTACTCTGTCTAAAAGTTCCGGTGCTAGCGGATGATCTAAATCTTCCAGAGACAATCTAATACCTAACACCATTCCAATATAATGTAAGCGTTGTTGAATCAATTTTTCATCCATAAAGCTCGCATGACGATCAATTGCTTCACGTTTAGAATCAGCCACAACCGGCATGAGTCCTGCGATAAATTTAATTTCATCCGGTTCTCTACCCGCATCTATAGCTGCCTGACGTAGTGCATTACGTGTAGCAATCCCTTGTTCTATCGTCCACACTTCACCAATCATTGCATTCGCATAGCGACCTGCAAATGCAATACTATTAGGGGAACCACCAGAGTGGAAGATGAGCGGTTGCCCTTGTGGTGATGGAGGTATAGGCAAGGCACCATTTGCCTTTATATGCTTACCAGATAAATAAACAGGTTTTACTTGTCTGTATTCAGCAAAGACACCCGTATCTTTATCAGCTTTTAATGCCTCTTCTCCCCAAGTTGCCCAAAAATGTTGTACAGCTTCAACGAATTCATAGTGATTTTCATAACGTGATTTACTATCCATTAAATTAACACCAAAATGTTCTGCTACTTTTGGGCTTGATCCCGTAACAGCATTCCAGGCAATGCGTCCTCCACTCATTAAATCTATTCCCTTAAATTGACGTGCTACAGTATAAGGAAAATTCCACTGAGTATGTACAGTTGATGCCACACCAATGTGTTTAGTTTGTTGTAAAATTGCAGTAGAAGTAATAATAGGTTCAAGCGTCATCGATGGTACATGACTATTATCATCGGGTACTGCTCCAGGGAAATCCCCTACAAAAAGAAATTGAAATTTTCCTTTTTCAGCAAGTTGAGCATAACGAATATCTGCTTTAATATCTGGATAAGTATTACTATTGACTCCTTCGCTTTTCCAGGCTTTAGCATTTGCACCATATGCCCCTGTGAATCCTAATCCTAGCAACATTTGTTTTTTATTTTCAGTCATAAATAGCTCCTTCCAAATTTAGTTTGTTTTACAAAATTAGTTTTTATTGTTGATTACGATTGAAATCTGAACAAAATATCCAAAACTCTGAAGCATCTTCAATATAATTTTGATTACCACTGAGTTTCATTATTTCCTTGCGTAAGGAGCTATCAGTCACACGAATAATAGTTACATTTTGTAGCAAGCTGAAAGAAGAAGTTTAATTTGCAGCTTTAAATATTTCGTTAACCTGTTCCTCAGGTATCGCTTTATTTTCAAAATTTCTTATAGAACTATGGTTTTTTAATAAATCTATTGTTTCATTCATTATATTAGCCCTTTTCAATAAATATCATATCTAGTATATTAGTTTAAATAGTATCATTATTGAAGTAGGCAATAAATAATGACATAGTATTAAAAATAGTACTATTGTGACATGTAAGGATTTACATGATTAAAATATGTATAGGAGTGTTATTATCATTGGCAATGATTAAAGAAACCCTTATATGGATAACTTTATTAATATTTAATACTATTAATACAATCTCAATTATTTTAGATAAGGGTGCATTATTAAATATTCCTTTGTGGCTATCATGGTTACTATTTTTAGGGATTACATTTATTATCGTATTAACACTTTTCTTTAGAAAATATTTACAAAAAAAATATTCAACTTATGATTTAATTGAAAAGAATGATTTAAACTTAAAATCAAATGAATATTTTTTTCAATCTCCGTTATATCTAGTAGATAATCAAGTTATCCCTGTATATGGATTTGAAAATATAACATATACTCCAACATATTTTAATAAGATGCATAAATTTGTGAGTTTATTTGGGTTTTTTCCTATATATAGTACATATCTGACTTCTGAAAGTAATGAAGTTAAAATTATTCCACAAAATGCATTTCCACTTAGATATAAGTATAATGTGTATTTAAATAGTGAGTTTATAGGTGTTTTTGAAATGAGAAAGCTTTTAAAAGATAAAGGTATTAAGCAACAATTACCATATGTTTTTAAATCTGATGATAAACAGTATTCATTCAATAATGCGTATATGAGCACTCAAACTACTATTTCAGATTCTAAAGATGGGATAGTTGTTCAAGCAAATAGCAGTTTTTTTGACTTTTCTAAAAATAAGAATACAAAAAAGCGTGGAGAAAAGCATAATATTACGATAACTAACAGTCATCACTGTTCAGAATTACTTTTAGCAGTTTATATACAAGCGATCATTAATAAGCAATCTCCAAAGGCATCTTAGGAAGATTTAATTTATAAAGAAAGTATGGTTAAGTATTATATTATAAATAATTATTCATCTTTGTTTCTGCTGCTATATAATAGCAATGCAATTGGCACAATAAAACAGCATAGAATCATTATAAAAGACATGAAATCCTCCTTCTTTAGTAACTTGTTTATGATATTTATCTCTAATTTGAATGTTTAGCCATCTCTTAATCTAAATTCAAGCTAAACTTCCATACCCTACTCCCAAACTTTATATAAGCATATGATTTTTTTAATATCCTATTAGAATGATAAGATATAAAGAGTAATGAAAGGAGCGATTTAAATGGTAAAACAAGCTAAGTTAGGTAAATCAAATATTGAAGTCAATCAAATCGGTTTAGGAACAAATGCTGTTGGGGGACATAATTTATACCCTAACCTTGATGAAGAACAAGGTAAAGATGTTGTTCGCGCTGCGATTGATAATGGCGTAACTTTATTAGATACAGCTTTTATTTATGGTCCTGGTAGATCTGAGGAACTTGTAGGTGAAGTTGTTAAAGAATATGACAGAAAAGATGTTGTCATCGCTACTAAAGGTGCTCATTATTTTGAAGGTGAAGAAACGAAACTTTCTAATGATCCTGAATTTCTTAAAGAACAAGTTGAAAATAGCCTTAAAAGACTTCAAACTGACTATATAGATTTATATTATATTCATTTCCCAGATGATGAAACACCTAAAGATGAAGCAGTTGCTGCATTGCAAGAGTTAAAAGATGCTGGCAAGATTAAAGCAATTGGTGTTTCTAATTTTACTTTAGAACAATTAAAAGAAGCTAATAAAAATGGAAATGTTGATGTTATACAACATGAATACAACTTATTAAATCGCGAAAACGAACATATTTTAGAATATACAGCAGAAAATGATATTACGTTTATTCCTTACTTCCCATTAGCTGCTGGATTACTTGCAGGTAAATATGATGAAAATACAACTTTCGACGATTTAAGAGCGGATAAACCTGAATTCCAAGGTGAGCAGTTTAAAGAAAACCTTAAAAAAGTTGATAAACTAAGAGAAATTGCTCAAGAACACAATGTTGAAGTTGCACACATTGTACTTGCCTATTATTTAACAAAACCTTCATTGGATGTAATTATTCCTGGAGCTAAGCGAAATGATCAAGTAATAGACAACTTAACAACATTAGATGTACAACTAACTGAAGATAACATTCAGCAAATAGAGTCTCTATTCCCAATTTCATAAAGCAATATTCAACCGAGAAATGAATCATTTTCTCGGTTTTTTTATTTTTATAACTCCTGGCACACTAGCTTTTAAAAGTAAGATCATCATAATTAATTCTATTTATAGATTCAATCTCTTTATTTTCAAAAATAACTGCATATATATCTGGTTTGCTTGAATTCTTCCAAAAATCATACCCTATTTTATCGTCATAATAATTCAATATACAAGTTAATATATTGCCATGAGTCCCAATTGCTATGTTTTCATACTCTTTTTCTAGTAATTCTTCAATTATTGGAATTGCTCTTTTTTGGACTTCATGAGTACTCTCTCCGCCATCTAGTTTCATATCTCTATTAATAAATGATTCTTTAATTGCTTCTTCTATTTTATACCCTGGCAACTTATAATTCCCTTTCAATTTCTTTTCTTTTAAAGCTTCATATAGTTTAATATTTTCCTTTCGACACATAGGTTCGATAGTCTGTATAGCTCTTGTATAAGGACTACTTATATATAAATCAAAATTAATCTCTTCTAATTCTCTCATTATTTTAAAAGAATCTTCTATTCCTTTATCAGAGAGCGGTCTCTCTCTTTCTTTTCCGAAGACAAATGGTGATTCGGCATGTCTTATAAAATATAATACTTTTTTCAAAAAATACCTCCCAACTTACTAAATCTTCTCACAATTTCTGATAAATTAAAAAAATTACGAGTTCTTTCTATTAATATATTATGACAATCAACTCATTGATATTGATTATCATTTGCAAATATAGGATAATGATAATAAGTTGAAATATAGGAGGAATCATGACTGATGAATATGACAGACGTTACGATTATAGGCGGGGGTCCTGCGGGTTTGTTCGCGAGTTTCTATTCCGGGTTAAGAGGAATGAGCGTAAGAATACTAGATTTCCAAAGTAAATTAGGCGGCAAAATGCATGTATACCCTGAAAAAGTTATATGGGACATTGGCGCTATAGCTCCAAAACCTTGCTATGAAGTCATCCAAGACTTAGTTCAACAAGGCCTTCATTTTGGTCCAGAAGTTTGTTTAGAAGAAAAAGTTGTCGATATTAAAAAAGTTGAAGAACAACATTTTATTTTATATACAGCAAAAGGAAACGAATACCATTCTAAATCTATCATTATTGCTGTTGGTGGCGGGATCATTAAACCACTTACGCTAGATATTGAAGGTGCTGAACGCTTTGAACTTTCAAATTTAAATTATGTCGTTCAATCTATTCAAAAATATAAAAATAAGCATATACTGATCTCAGGTGCTGGAAATTCTGCATTAGACTGGGCTTGTGATTTATCTGAATATGCTAAAAGTGTCACGATTTGTTATAGAAAAGAAGAAATATCCGGTCATGAACATATGCGTCAATTATTAGATAAGCTCGATATTAGTAAGAAACCGAGCATGGCTATTAAGCAACTTAACAGTCACCCTGATAAACCAATGATTTCAGAAGTCGTATTAGAGAATGTGGAAACGAAAGAACAAGAAATCATCCCAGTTGACGAAGTTATTATTAGTCATGGTTTTGATCGTGAGTCTGAATTACTTCATAACGCACAAACTAAAGTTAATTTAGTAAATGATTTCTTTATTGAAGGTTTAGGAAATAGTCAAACGTCTGTTCCTGGTATTTTTGGAGCTGGAGACATCCTTAAACATGACGCGAAAGTTCATTTAATCGCATCTTGCTTTAATGACGCTGCCAATGCAGCTAACTTAGCAAAAAGTTATATTGATCCTGACGCACAAGAAGGCGGTCGTGTCTCAAGTCATAATGATGTATTTAAAGAGAAAAATAAAGAAGTTATTAAAAAATATATTGCCCAATCATAAACATAAAGTAGTCTAGCATATTTTCTAGACTGCTTTTTTATGTTCATTGGCTATGTGCAAACTGTTTGGGTATATTTTTGTTCAAAATGTCTTAAATAAAATTTAATTTCATCTATAGAAAGATTTTTTTCGTTATCTACCTCGTTAAAAAAGCTTGGTCGCGCAAATTGTGTGTTTTTATTTTGAATCATATCTCTATATTTTTTCGGCGTGACACCATAATATAATTTAAAAGAATGAATATAAGCAGAAACATTATAGAATCCATGTTTTTCAGAAATATCTATTACTTTTTCATGCGTATGAATTAAATCATATATACTATTTAATAATCTAATATCTGTTAAATAATCTTTAAAATTCACACCCATTTGTTCTTTAAACATTTTCGAAAAATATGACTCAGATAAATGATACTTATGCGTGAATGTATTAATTGTAATACGTTCGTTGTAATGCTCAAAAATATAATCTTTAATTTCTTCAATTATTGGATTAACATTTTTATGAATAATTGGACAATCATGATTATTTAAAAATAAACGTTCTTTATAAATTTCTAAAATAGATATAAGTTGTTTCATGATTTTTAAATTCTGATTGTTGTTGTGTGTTAAATTTAAACAACATAAATATATCAACTGATCTCTTAACATCATAATTTCTGATTGTGAAGTAAGATGGCCATGATTAGATAATAATTCTGGTACCATCGTTTCAATTAATGATTCGTATAAATGAATCTGTACAACAATATTCCCTTCCAATACATCTAGTTTATAACATTCATTATGCTTAACAATAAATGTTTCACCTTCTTCGTAAAAAGTGCTTTCATCTTTAATCGTCATCATAACCTTACCTTTAAGCACAACAAAAAAAGAAATCCCGACATGATTACGATATTTAGTAGCTGAATACTTTAAGTATTTGATTTCATATATATTTCTCACAAAAAATCTCCTAATTCATTTTTATCTTTTGAAATATTTGACAATAATTCATAGTTGAATAAAATGTAAAATTATGAATGCTAAAATATTGAATTATAACGATAATATTATAATTCTAAAACTTTAATGAGTAAATATATAAAAATTAAAAATATCTGTTTTCATATTAAAAAATCAAAAACTGTTGATAAAGCAAATGCTTTATCAACAGTTTTTTATATTGCATTAAGACTTCACAACTTCTTGACCACGTTTGTTCCAAGTAAAGATGAAACTCAACATAGCTAGAATGCTCGTAATTGTTAATAACAAGAATCCAGAATCCCATCCTAATTTATCAACAGTTAAGCCCATAATAATATTGGCCATTACTGCACCGCCTAAATAACCGAATAACCCAGTTAATCCTGCTGCTGTACCTGCTGCTTTTTTAGGCACATAATCTAGCGCTTGTAAGCCAATCAGCATAACCGGTCCGTAAATTAAGAAACCTATAGCAATTAAAGCCATATTATCCACTAACGGATTTCCTGGAGGATTTAACCAATAGACAACAACAGCGATTGTAACACCTAACATGAAGATAAATCCTGCTGGCCCTCTTCTACCTTTGAATACTTTATCGGAAATATAACCACATAATAATGTACCCGGAATGCCAGCCCATTCATATAAGAAGTATGCCCAACCTGAAGCATTTAAGTCGAAACCTTTTTCTTCACTTAAATAAGTTGGTGCCCAGTCTAGTACACCGTAACGAACGAAATAAACAAATATATTAGCAACGGCAATCATCCATACCCATTTATTATTTAAAACATATTTAAAGAGTATTTCTTTCGTTGTTAATTCAACTTCTAACGTTTGTTGTTCTTTGTTCGGATAATCATTTCTATAATCTTCAATCGGAGGTAATCCCATCGATTGTGGTGTATCTCTAACAAGAATGTATGATACGAATGCAATGATTAATGCGATGATAGCTGGATAAATAAATACACCTTCAAACCCCTTTAAATATCCAAACGTAAGTGTACCTGTAATAGATATACCTAGCAATGCGATTGGCGCCATTAAACCGCCACCTACATTATGAGCAACGTTCCATATCGCCGTTTTACTTCCACGTTCACTCACACTATACCAATGTACAAGTACTCTTCCTGATGGTGGCCACCCCATCCCTTGGAACCAACCATTTAAGAAAAGCATAATAAACATAATAAATACGCTTGATGTTAATACAGGAATTAAACCCATGAGCAAGTTAACGATGGCTGTTAGCACTAACCCTAACGTTAAAAATATTCTTGCATTACTCCGGTCACTAACAGTCCCCATTATAAATTTACTAAATCCGTACGCTATTGAGATAGCTGACAAAGCAAACCCCAATTCCGTTTTGCTAAAGCCCTCATCAATCAATGCAGGCATAGCAAGAGAAAAGTTTTTTCTTAATAAATAATAACCGGCATAACCAAGAAATATCCCTAAAAACACTTTAAGCCTTAATTTCTTATAAGTATCGTCTACCTGTTCTTCTGGTAGTGGATCGATATGTTTAGCTGGTTTCAAAAAATTTGCCATAGTGAATCCCCCTAATATTGAATATTTGTAAAGATTGTAAATGATTTGTAAATGATTGGATGATAGTTTCATCATAGATTTTGACAACGTTAAAGTCAATGTAATTTGAAACATTTTACAACATGACATTATTTATTTTCACAACTTTTATTTAATACAAGTGTATTAAAATGTGTCATACTTTGAATATGACAAAAATAATTAATAACGAAGAAAATAAAAATCCATTAAATAAAAATAGATGGAGAAATAGCTGGACTAACACAATAAAGGAGGACTAACTATGAACTTAATCGTATGGCTCATTATTTTCTGTGAAATAGCCTTTTGGGTCGTTATATTACTCGGATTGGTCACAAGATACATTTTTAAAAAGAAAACATTAGGCCTATTCTTCCTAGCACTTACACCCGTTATAGATTTAATACTGCTTATCACAACATCTGTAGATCTCATAAATGGCGCAACAGCTGAAATCCCTCATGCGATTGCTGCAGTTTATATAGCAGTATCTCTTGTATTTGGAAAAAGCATGATAAAGTGGTCAGATGATAGATTTAGATATTATGTGATGAAAGAAGGACCAAAACCCATTAAACCTGTAGGATTGGCTTACGCTATACACTATGCTAAAAGCTGGTTGAAACATTTGCTCTCTTACTTTATAGGAACAGGGATTTTGCATTTAATCATTTATTTCATTCATGATAAAAATCGTACAGAAGCTATGGATGGTGTGATTCATCTTTGGACAATTGTCATCATCATCGACTTAATTATTTGTATTTCATATTTTGTATGGCCACCGAAAGAGAAAAAACATCATTAACAAATAAAGCGTCAGGCTCGAACCATATTCCTAAAGCAAGCATGTACTTTATAAAATCAGAAATATAAAAATCACCCAATCCGACAATGTATCCAACGGTTTGGGTGATTTATTTTGAGCAAGGAAATGATGTCCTAAGCTCTTCTGTTATACTATTTTATTTATCATGCTCATCTTCAATATTCCCGACAATATTTTCAAGGATATCTTCCATAGTAATAATACCTACCAATTTATCTTGTTGATTATATACGATCGCGATATGAACACGTTTGATTTTCATTTTTTCTAATACACTTTGAATAGAATCCGATTCTGTGACATGTATAATATCATGAATTAATTCAGAGATATGTTCTATATTGTCTTTTAATAAATCTTTGGCGTGGATATAACCTACAATATTCGCTTCATTTTCTTTAAACACAGGATATCTTGTATAATATCCATTTTTCACGAAGTTAATCGCTTCTTGTTGGCTCGAGTGAATATCAATCATTGCAATGCTATCATTTGATATCATGCAATCCTTCACCGTCAATTCATCGTATATAAAAACTTTATTAATATGTTCCAACTCAGTTGATGAAATTTCTCCACCTTGGTGACTCTCTTGAATCAACATTTTTAATTCTTCTTCAGAATGAAATAATTCCGACTCTTTAGCCGGTTTCATGCCTATTAAACTAAGTATTATTCTTGCTGAACCATTTAAAATAAAAATAAAAGGATATAATAATTTATAAAACAGTATGATTGGTTTTGCAAAGAATAATGTGACTTGTTCAGCTTTTTGAATTGCTATTGTCTTAGGTGCCATTTCACCTACTACAACATGCAAGTATGTTGCAATAACAAATGCACTTACTAACGTTAATACATGAATCATCGTTTCTGATAAACCGAAGCTACTGTATAGTGGATGAAGCATAAATTCAAATGTATATTCTCCTACCATACCTATACCTAATGCGGTTATCGTAATTCCTAACTGACATGCTGCTAAATATTCATCAAGATAATCTACTACTTTTTTTGCTGATTGAGCATTTTTGTAATTTTGATTAGCTAAATAATTGATTCTTGATGATCTCACCTTCACAATTGCAAATTCAGTTGCAACAAAGAATCCAGTTAAAGCAAGTAATACAATAAAAATAATTAAACTAATAGCGGTTCCCAACTAATTCCTCCATGTTATTACAAATTACAACCATTTTAGATTGTAATTTAATTTTACACTATTTCGATTATTTTTAATAATATTATACATTTGAAATTAGGTAGATAAAGGACTATACTAGTTTCTGATAAGGAGGGATCTTAAGATGCTACTTTATGTGTCATGTTCTCTACAATTATTCATACCCAACGATCAAATTAATTAAAGAAGGGATTTTTTATGAATAATTATATACAACCATATCAATTCGTTAGTATTAAACAAAAGTCAGAACAATTATCTAATGTCTATAAGTCAGTTAACGACTTAAAAACAATTGATACTTTTCAAGCAATCACTTATGACCATATATCACAACTTTTTAGCGAGAAACATTCTGAAATAGAAGAATTTACAAATATAATCATGAACAAAAGAATTTCTCGAGCGCAAGTCGAGAAAGTATTATTTGGACTTAAAAGCTATGTCATTCCTTTTGAAATGCCTTCAAGTAAACAATTGGAAAAACTTTTTAAAAAGACTAAAAAGTTAAAACAGCCAGATTGGGAAAGCATTGATTTAAAAGAGTCTTCTTATATAGGTTGGAATGATTCAGGAAAGCAAAAGAAATTTATAATAATGTATGAAAATGGCATATTAACAGGTGTTTCGGGCGATTTATCACCTACTATTAAACCTGGTATTTGCAGCATATGTAAAAAAGAATCAAATGTTTCTATGTTCCTATCTATGACTAAATCTAAAGGTGATGGAACATATACTAAGAACGGCAACTATATTTGCCATGATAGTCAACGTTGTAACCAACAACTCGATCAACTAGACGGATTATATGATTTTATACACACTGTAAAAGCAAAATAATATTTTTAAGATTGTGAGTCTGGAACATAAATACCCATTCTCAAAATAAAAGGTCTCTTCATTAGGCTATCGCCTAGTGAAGAGACCTTTTTTATGTTTTGAAATCTTACGATTTTGCTCGTGCATGCTTGCCTAGGGGTATGGCTCGATCCTGTAGTCTCTCACTCATACTATTCCCCCGGGCGTCAGCACTTTACAAAATCGTGAAAGGTAATCAAAGTGAAATCAGGATTACGGTGTTCAGTGATCACTCTGGATAAATCGCACGAAGACTCAGTAGATATCGTGCGCTTCTGGTAAATCCAGCTCAAATCGCATGAAGACTCAAACGATATCATACGATTCCAAAGCATTTGCGCTCTGTTATTTTTCATCTAAAATATAATACCCTACTATATCCAACCTTTTTCAACGGCTATTTGCCAGGCATCAAATCGATTATCCGCTTCTAATTTATCAATAATAGTCGATGTATAATTTCTAATTGTGCCATCTGATAAAAATAATACTTTTGAAATTTCTTTACTTGATAAGCCTTTGCCAATTTCTTTTAACACAAGTTGTTCTTTTGGGTTTAGTGGATTTTTATATTTAAACATAGAGGTCATTAATGATTCGCTATATTCTTTCTTGCCATTCATAACACTTTTTATTGTTACAACGAGCTCATCTACAGAGCGTTCTTTCAGTACATATGCGTCTACATCATTTGCTACTGCACTTTCAAAATATCCCGGTCTTTTAAATGTCGTCACAATTATCACTTTTGTATTCAATTTTAAATCTTTAACTGCTTTTAATACTTCGAGTCCAGTCATTTTAGGCATTTCAACGTCTAATATTGCAACATCTGGTTGTTTATCTTTTATGATTTGTAATGCATCTTCACCATTCGGGACATCACCTAAGATTTCTAATTCATCATTCAGTTCCATTAATTGAACCATCGCTTTTCGTAACATTTCTTGATCTTCTGCTATCACGATTGAAATCATAATGTATCATCCCCCCTCGGCAAAATAACCGTTATTTTTAAGCCTTCATTTAAATTATTCACATCTAATTTTCCTTTTACTGCATCGACACGATGTTTAATACTTTTAAGATCCTCTTCACAAATGTTTTTCATTCCGATACCATCATCTTGAACCACCATACTGATGCTTTTATTCTCTTCAATAATTTCGCCTGTCACTTTAGTAGCTTTTGCATGTTTGATCACATTATTAACCGCTTCTCTCAATATCATCGACAAAGCTGATTGCTTAGTTGGACTTAACGACTTAGCTCGATCAGCATTTCTAAATTCAAATAATAAATTCGCGTTTTCTAATAATGTATCCATCGTCTTAATTTCTTCTTCAAATGATTGTAATTTCAAATCGTCGACAATCGCTCTTACTTTAACTAAAGCATCTTTAGATAATTCATTAACAGACGCCATTTCACTTTTCGCTTTATCTACATCTTTATCAATCAATTTCATTGCAAGTTCAGACTTAACACTTAAACTCGCAAACACATGTCCTAACGTATCATGTAAATCTTGACCGATACGATTTCTCTCTTGTTCAGCTATCAACGTATTAATATGTGCATTTTGATTGCGTATTTTTTCTTGTAGCTTTCTGGATTCTAATACTTTAAAATTCCCGTACATAACTAATAAAATGACAATAGCCATTGGAATCATGAGCATTAAATATTCTTTGTCATCTAATCCAATTATAAAAATAGTGAATACAAATGCACTTACATACATGAACACTTCTACTGAGTTCATCTTCAATTGAAATACATAGGGTATGATATATGCTCCATAAAAGAAGAATAATAAATGTGAAGCATTAAAAAATCCTACAAAATAAAAGATGCCTAAAAAGTGAATGACTAATAAGGTTCTTCTTAAAATAATTTTCTTAGATAAGTCATCATAAATCATAATTAAATAACTTACAGTAAATAGAACGGTGATGAGTATACCGCTCCACAATGGTCCTTTATGTCCAAGCACTGATAAACTTAGCACAGGAAAAATTAAATATATCAAATTTGAAGTGCCTATCGGATTTGCTTTCACTTTTTCTAATATAGACATTAAATCACTTCCGTTTTTTTACGTATAAGTAATGCGATACTTATAAATAGTATACAATAAACAGCTAAGATGAGTAACGATTCAAAGTTAATACCGCTGTTTGTTGTAAATGAAAGAGACAGTTCTTTTAAATTATAAGTCGGTGTTACATATGAAACTTCTTTTAACCAATCGGGAAACTGATCAGTCGGAAACCATAAACCACCTACTATAGCAAGTCCTAAATATAATATATTTGCCGCTGCACTTGCCTTCTGTAAGTCTTTCATTTGTGAAATGAGTATGCCTATTGATAAAAACATACTAGCGCCTATCCATAATAAGATGCCAGAACCCATCCATTCACCAACTGACATTTCGACACCTCTATATAATCCTCCAACTAAAAATAACGCTATGATCGCTATGCAAAACATGCACATTAATTTCATCACTTTTCCTGCATAATAATAGATTGGCGATAAAGGTGTTTTAAATAAATTTTTAGCCCAACCTATTTTCTTATCTTCAATCATCTCTAGCGGAAATGTCATAATACAGAAACTACTTAAACTGAAAGTTGCCATGCTAAACATGTACTCTTTATAAAATTTTGTTTCATATTCTTTTGGCAAATCAAGCATTGCCGTAAAAATTAAATACAATACAAGAGGTAACATGATTGAAAGTATTAAATATGATTTTTTTCGAGAAATTAACAATAATTCTGATTTAAAATAAGCCCATAACATATCTCATCAAATCCTTTCTTCATTTTTTGAAAATATCGTATCCATTAATGACTCTTTTGAAATTTCTATTTCATTAAAATCCATATTATGTTTCATAAAAGTCTTCATAACGGGATTAATATCTTGTGTAGTAATGATTAATACATCTTTCGTTTCTTCCACCGAAACATTTTCAAGATATTCAATGATATGTTTACTCGATAAAGGAATTTGAATATGCGTCTTATGTTCACTGTGACGAATCGCTCTAGGTGTACTATCCATGACAAGTTCACCTTTGTTAAGTACAACGACACGATCAGCCATACGCTCAACTTCTTCAATATAATGAGAAGTATAAAAAATCGTCTTACCTTCTTGCTTCATTTGTTCAATCACTTTCCAAAAATGCTTTCTCATTTCAGTATCCATCGCGCTAGTAGGCTCATCTAAAATCAGAAATTCAGGCTTACCGATAATCGCTAACGCAAAATCTAAAATTCTACGTTCACCACCAGATAACTTAGACGCAAATTGTTCTAATTTATCATCACGGAATCTCGTAATTTCTTTGAAATCTTCAATCGAAATCGTATCTTTATAAAACGACTTATAAAGTTTAAATAACTCTTTAACTTTTATCACATCAGGAAACGCAGTCGTTTGGAACAAAATGCCCATCCGCTTCTTATCCAATTGATGGTCATCACTTACAATTTGTCCATCATTCGGATGTCTATCGCCAATAATCATATCAATCAATGTCGATTTACCTGCACCATTAGGGCCAATCAAAGCCGTACATTCCCCTTCATTAATTTGAAAAGACACACCATTCACAACTTTTTTATCATGATAAATCTTCGTTACTTGTTGAACATCAATCACAGCAATCACCGTCCTTTATTCATTTAACTTAAGTATAAATAACAGCACGATGCGTTATAAGTACAAACTGTCACGAATATGATATGACAAATGTCATGAATGATAAATTCAACGGTTCTATTTATCATGTGGAGCTTGACTTGATAAATTCAACGGCTCTATTTATCATGTGGAGCCTGACTTGATAAATTCAACGCCTCTATTTATCATGTGGACCCTGACTTGATAAATTCACGGGCTCTATTTATCATGTGGATCTTGACTTGATAAATTCAACGGCTCTATTTATCATGTGGGGCATGACTTGATAAATTCAACAGCTCTATTTATCATGTGGACCTTGACTTGATAAATTCAACAGCTCTATTTATCATGTGGACCCTGACTTGATAAATTCAAAATAAAATTTAACATAGAATTAACCCCTAAATAAAATTTCATCTATATTATAAAATAGTTTGTTAATATTTGGTGTTTGTTTAGCGCTGACTCCTGCGGGAACAGCATGATTCGAAGACTACAGGCTGAGAACATGCCCGCGGAAAGCATGCGCATAAAAAATGCCGACAAAGTCTAAAAAAGACTTTGTCGACACTCTGAGACACTTAAATTTATTAAGTGCCTTTCTTCTTACTCATCATATAATAAACAACTACAATAATAACTAGCGCAAGTTGTGGTATGAGTGTTTCGTATGTTGGATAAAATCCTACAATGTCTATAAAAGGTAATTTATTGATAGCGTGTTGTGACACGATATTCAATATTTGTAATGTATGAATACTTACGCCTAATATTTTAAATGCCAATATAAATATGAATAATGACATTATAAAGAATAATCGATGTATTGGAATCCATTTTGTTATTTGATTAAAGAATATCGCGATTAACACTAATATAACTGACGCGACAACAATACCTAAAACAAATGACCATGTTGATATCTTTCCTACGATTCCTAAATAGAAAATGATTGTTTCAGCACCTTCTCTAAATACGGATAAGAATGCTACTAATCCAAATGTTATGATACTGCCTGTGGACATGGCTATATCCATATTTTTATTAATGAAGCTTTGCCATGAATCCAAACTTGATTTAGAGTGCAGCCATATTCCTACGATAATCATCAAGACGACTGACCCTATACCTACGATACCTTCTGTTAACTCTCTTGTTGCACCTAAGTTATCAAATATTGATTTAAATATAAATGCTAAAACGATACTTAGCGCGATACCGCTCATACTGCCTATAACAATCCATTTTGATGCTTTTCTTTGTTCTGATTTACGTGTAACTGTTAATAAAGCCATCACAATCAGCAACGCTTCTACGCCTTCACGTAACAAAATTAATGCTGCATCCCAAAATGTATAACTCGTCTTAGATATGGTTGATTTAATTTCATGATTAATGCTTTCTAAGTGAGCTTGAATATCGTCTTTATTATCTTGCTCAAGTTGTCCTGCAAATTGTGGGATTTGTTGTTCTATTTTAGTATATAGCGCACCGTTTTTAGTGCTGATTTCACTTTCTACGTTTGGCCACGCAATGATAAACTGTTGTAAATCTTGTTTAGCTTTAGCTAAATCATTATTTTTTATATTACGAATCGCCTGATCAAGATGTTTATTTAAAATATTCACATCTTGGTCACCCGTTTTCACATCTGACTTCTTACCTGCATAATATTCATCTAATGCTTTCTTTAATTGTTCCACTTCTATTTGTGCGCTTGCAGCATCTACTTTATCTTTAGTTAACGCTATTCTTATAAACATCAATCTTGTTTCAATTTGACCATATCTTCCTATATCTTCTTCACGAACAATTGCTTCATTTTTAGTCCAAGTTGCATTTAATTGATTATTGATTGCTTGCGCTTGTTCAAAGTCTTTATCTGTTATAGCTTTAGAAATTTCTTGGATGAGCGGTTGCATTTCTTTTTGCAATTGATCTCTTTTCTTTTGTTTATCAACAGGGTTCAACACTTTTTCATAATCAATTAAATCTGAAGTAAGTTTATTTAACGCTTTCTCTTTATCTTCTGGCGACTTACTTTCTTCGACTTTATGAATATCTTCATTTATCGTTTGAACAAGTTTATGATCATTTTGAATCACTTTTTGCCAGTTGTCTTTAATTTCTTTAAAATGTTGTTTAAATGCTTGTTTGTCTTTCTCTTGTATCGCTGTCTTAGCATCCGTCACACTAATATAAATTTCACTTAAACTTGTTGTGGCTTTAATCGTTAAAGGTGCAATCAAACAAATGAACATCACAATACTAAAAATGGTTAAATAACGTTTCACCTAAATATCCTCCTTCTCGGACACCAGGTAAACATAAGAAAATACCTGAACCTCGATGTGTTATATATTCATTCAATTTATCAACTGCACCCATTTTATTTTGGATTTTAATAAATTGTTCAGGAGATTTTTGAAAAGATAAAAATAATAAACCTGCATCGAATGTTCCTGTTTGTGAATGAATACCATCTGAATAAGAATATGACCTTCTTAATATATTCGTCTTCGATGCTTTTGCTAAACTTACGTGCGACTCTTTTTCAATCAACTTATCGCCATTTTTATCTTTAATATTTGGATCAAACGTATCAAATTCATGTTCTTTTCCTATAGGTGCACCAGAGTGACGATATCTACCAAATGTTGCTTCTTGTTCTCCTAAAGCTGTACGCTCCCATGTTTCTAACAACATTTGAATTCTTCTCACCACTAAGTAAGCGCCATTTTTAGCCCATCCCTCTTGAATAAACACATACTTATCTAATTCAGACTGATTATGGACATCAGGATTTCCTGTTCCATCCTTAAAAGAAAATAAATTTCTAGGCGTTTCTATTTTTCCATCTTTCTCTTTAAATGAATTGAAACCTGTTTGACTCCACTTCATTGACACTTCACCTTTAGCAACTCGAATTAAATTTCTAATCGCATGAAAATTAACTTGAGGATCATCTGAACAAGCTTGAATACAAATATCGCCACCTGTATAAGCTTTATCTAATTGATCTTTAGGAAAATGAGGCAAGTCTTTTAAAAGTTCTGGTTTACGCTTATTCAAACCTACTTTTTCAAAAAATGAAGGACTAATTCCAAAAGTAAGCGATAAACGGTTAGCATCTAAACCGATTGTTTCTCCTGTTTCAGGACTCGGCAACATTTTATTTTTACCGAGCTCTTTTACAAATTCACCATTCATTAGATGAACACTATAGTTCGTCCAAATTTTAAACATTTCTTTAACTTCAGAAACTGACATCTTGTTAATTCTGAGAACTACAAAATAAACATGTTTTTGTACTTCTGTCGTTATACCAGACTGATATTTCCCATAAAAATTGTCTTTGTTTTTCACATTTGTTTTGTCTTTAGCAAAGTATTGGGAAGCTAATAAAGTTCCTCCAACTCCAGTAGAACCTATTAATAATCCTGCTCCCCCAACACCAGCAAGTTTAAGGAAATCTCTTCTGGCTATATAATTGTCTTCATTAGACATGCTTAATCACTCCGTAATAACTGCCATTTGACTTAATGATTCACCTAATTTATCAACAGCTTCTGAAAGTTTTTTCGTTTCATCTTTAGATAATTTTGTATAATCTTCATATCCACCATTTTGAGTTTCATGTTGTGCTAATAGTTTGTTCACATTATCAAATCTTTCTTGAGTAGTCTGAGCAAGCTTTTTATCTTTATCAGAAACTTTGTCTTTAAAGATTTCGAATATTTTTTCTGCCCCTTCAATGTTTGCTTTGAAATCATATAAGTCAGTATGAGAATAAATTTCTTCTTCACCTGTTATTTTTGAGCTTGATACTTCATTTAATAAATCAATTGAACCTTGTAACATTAATTTAGGTGTTACATCGACAGTATCAACTTTAGCTCTTCATTCTTTAGCATCCTTTAATAATTGATCAGCTACAGGTTCCATATTTTCAGTCGTATTGTCTTCCCATAATGCTTTTTCAATTTTATGATAACCAGACCATTCTTTTTCTTTATTTTCTTCTTTCATATCAGCTAAACGCGCATCAATTTTCGGATCTAAGTCTCCAAAACTTTCAGCTACAGGTTCTGATCTTTCATAATACATACGTGCTTTAGGATAAATTTCTTTAGCTTTCTCTATATCATTAGCTTTCACTGCATCAACAAATTTCTCAGTATCTGTTAAGAATTTGTCTAGCTGTTCAGCAGTGAATGCTTTATATGCTTTAGTTTCTTTAGAAAAATCAACTTTTGTTGTTTCTTTCGTCTCTTTTTTGTCATCAGATGCCTTTTTGTCAGCATTGTTGCCACATGCTGTTAAAATTAAAGCACTCGCTAAAAATGTTGTCATTAACTTCTTCATTAATACACACTTCCTATCTAATTGATTATCATTATCATCTTTAATTTATTCCTATAATGCGTAATAGTCAATAAAAAATTTATAGAATTTTAAAAAAACATAAAATATAAGGCTTAGATAAGGTGTTAATTGACTATTTTATTTTGTAAAATGTCTTGTTACTCTTAATTGATAATGATAATCACTTGAAAATGTATGTATATTTTGTTCTTGATGAGACTCAAAAAAATCTGAGAGATAAATAGCTCTTTTTATATTAAAATCTTACGATTTTGAAAGTGCATGCTTGCCTGGGGGTATGGCTCGAGCCTGTAGTCTCTCACGCATACTATTCCCCCGGGCGTCAGCACTTTGCAAAATCGTGGAGAAATATTCATTTCTATAATATTTTTTCTTTTTTTCTTTTAAGTACATGCTCTATGTTGCAAGACTTACCAAACAAGCAACATAGAACGCCTGTATGTTGCAAGACTTATCAAACAAGCAACATAGAAGGCTTGAATGTTGCAAGACTTACCAAACAAGCAACATAGAAGGCTTGAATGTTGCAAGACTTACCAAACAAGCAACATAGAAGGCTTGAATGTTGCAAGACTAGCCAAACAAGCAACATAAAAGCACTGAATGTTGCAAGACTGACCAAACAAGCAACATAGAAAGACTGTATGTTTTAAAATATGGCCAAATCGCACGAAGTCTCAAAAAACATCATAAAAAAAACGCAAATTCTTTTCTTGAAAGAATTTGCGCTCTTATATAACAATTTAGTCTTGTTCTTGTTCAAGTATTTCTTTTGATTTAGCATCAATCTTAAATTCTGTAGTATCTTTATTTCCTTCTTTCAAATCAATAGAATAAACGAGTTTGCCATCATCTTCACTTAGTGACCATTCTTTTAAGTCACCTTTTGCTTTATCTTGGGCTACTTTTAATACGTCTTCAAATTTTGCTACATCAGACAATTTAAACGTTTGATCATTATCATCGTCATCTTCTGTTTCATTTTCTACGTTAGCAACGGATTTATCATCTGCATTAATCAGCACTTTGTTCTCATTACTACCATCTACTAATTCTACTTTGTAGCTCCAGTCTCCTGCTTCTTTTTCAAAAGATAAATCTTTCAATTCACCTTTTGCTTCATTTTGAGCTTCTTTTACTGCTTCTTCCGGAAAGACTTTAACGTCATTCCATTTCACAGTATTAGTTGTCGATTTATTTGCATTTTGATCATCGCTAGTTTGATCATCATTTGAATCTTTATCGTTATTGCTGTCATCCATATCATCTTTGTTGTCATCTTGTGTTTTTTGTTCAGTTTTTTCTGCGCCTTTATTGTCTTTTTTATCATCGCTATCATCATTACCACACGATGCTAAAATAAGTCCTGACGCTAATAAAAGTGAAAATATTTTAAATTTCATAATATTCCTCCTCAACTTTACATTCTCTTAATATATAGACATTCCTAAATTTTTCAAACATTTCATTATAAAATTAGACAAAATTGAAAATATTCGTTATTATAAAAGAACAATAAAATAGCTCGTAAGTCTTATTAAGAGTAGGCGGAGGGAATTGGCCCGATGAAACCTCAGCAACAGGCGTGTGTACTGTGCTAAATCCAACAAGTGTAACTTGAAAGATAAGAAGATTCTCTAAACAGCTCTTCTTAATCTTAAGATGAGCTGTTTTATTGTAACTAAAACTTTAGGAGGCAATAAATATGAGAACAAGAGAAGATATTTTATCAGAATTAGCAGAGTTAAAAGCACATCCGGCAAAAAGTTATTCAGGTTCAATGTTGAAAACAGCTCAAAAAAATCAACTCATGTCAGAATTAGGCAGAATTGAAACAGAAGAACATTTTCGCAATGAATCCAATCAGCATAAGTTTCAATTTGATAACTTAGAAATTAATATTAGTATTACTAAAAAATAATCACTAAATAAAGAAACCACACTTTATAAATAAGGTGACTTGCTAAGAGGCTGAGACAATCATTTGTCTCAGCCTCAAATTATATTAGCAACAGCAACATCATACTTTTTTAAGGCTAGTCACCATTTCACTCTGATTCCATAATAATTTGCATTGCTACAAATTTCGCGATTTGATTACCGTTTGCTGCTGCATCTATTAACTGTGATGCCATGAGATCTTTAGTTTCACCAGCTACAAATAAACCGGGTACTGAAGTTTCTCCTAGTTGTTGTATTTTAATTTTTCCATTTTCATCTCTTTCTATGTTTAACCCACTTAAAAATTCAAATTCTGTATCCCATTTAACGCCAATTATCGCACCGCTTCTTGAAATGTGTGTGCCATTTTCAAATAAAACTTCATTAATTACACCATCTATGTGCTTAAATTCAGTTACTTCACTTTCTATTAATTGTATGTTCTTTTTGTCCATATATGCTTTATCTTCAGCAGTTAACAATGATAAATCACGACTACTTATGACGATATCATCTGACCAGTTACTTATAAGTACGGCCATATGTTTCACTTGTCCCGGTTGGACTGCAACGAGCAATGGTTTATTTCTTAATTCATAGCCGTCACACCATGGACAATAAAACACTGACTTCCCATAACTCTCTTTTAATCCTTTAATTTCCGGTAATGTTTCTCTCAATCCAGTACAAATCATAACTTTTTTTGCTATATATTTTCCCTGCTTTGTTTCAACTATAAAGTGATTATTTTCTTTAATAATGTTTGCCACAGTATCATTCACACGTGTAACATCTTCGTATTGATCTACATCATGTTCTGCTTTTGCTCTTAATTCTTCTGGCGTTACACCATCTTGTGTTAAAAATGCATGTGATTTTTGTGTCACTTTATTTCTGGCATTATTATTATCTATGACTAACGTTTTCTTCAATGCTCTTCCTAAAGTTAAAGCACTTGCCAATCCTGCTGGACCTCCACCTATTACGATACAATCAAACATTTTATACGCCACCTTTTCTCATCTATTATAGAGTTATAATATCTACGATTAGTTCAAAAAAAGATTTAACTTACATTAAATCTTTTAAAGTTTTATTTTTTAGAGCATTCGTCATTTCATCTTCTGCTGATAATAAAATAGCTTGAATTTTACATTCAGGGCCGTGGTTAAAGCTATCTTCAAGTGTGCTTTGATGTCCATCAATCGCTGTTATAATATCGTAAACAGAAATTTGTTCCCAATTATTCACTAAATAATAGCCACCTTTAGCACCAGATGCTGATTTAATAACGCCTGCTTTTACTAATTGCGTTAATATTTTAGATAAATATGTTACAGATATATTTAATACTTCAGATAAACTTTTAACATTGATCGGTTGTTGCTCTCTTTTAGCAATTAAATATGCCAATGCATGTAGACCATAGTCTGTACCTTTTGAAATTTTCATACGACACCTCTTAATCATAGATATTACAACTCTATAATAGCACTTATTTAAATTTTGTCTATTCTTTTGTTTAAAAAGGCAAAAAAGTAGGACAGAATCTTTTTTAAAATTAGATTACTGTCCCACTTATTATTTAAAATTCATCGATTTGTTCAAACTGTGACATATATAAATCTTTATATTTGCCACCTTTATTCATCAATTCATCATGGCTACCCATTTCTTGAATTTGACCCTTTTCGACATATACAATTCGATCGACATGTCTAATCGTACTTAATCTGTGCGCAATGATCAGTGATGTTCTTCCTTGTGATAAGTTTTTAAATGCTGATTGAATTTTATTTTCAGTTTCAACATCTAATGCACTCGTCGCTTCATCTAGAATAATAATTGGTGGATTCTTCAAGAACATTCTCGCAATTGAAATACGCTGCTTTTGTCCACCTGATAATTTTGTACCGCGTTCCCCTACGACAGTATCTAATCCTTCCGGTAATTCATCTACAAAAGTTCTTAACTGCGCTTGATCGACTGCATAATGAACTTCTTGTTCAGTTGCGTCCAAGTTACCATAAATGATGTTATCTCTTAATGTTCCACCGAACAGAAATACATCTTGTTGAACAACACCAATTTGTTTTCTTAATGATTCTAATGTATAAGATTTAATATCTTTATCATTAATTTTAATTTTTCCTTGTAACGGGTCATAGAACCTTGGTAATAACGAACAAATCGTTGTTTTACCTCCCCCGCTTGGTCCTACTAATGCTACTTTTTCGCCTTGCTCAATTTTAATGGATAACTGATTTAAAATTAACTTATCAGAATACTTGAAAGATACATTTTCATATTCGATAGTATCAGGTTCCTCTATAAACTCGATGGCATCTTCATCATCTTTAATTTCAGGATCCATATTCACAATTTCTTTAAAATTTTTGAAACCTGCTATACCTTTAGGGAATAATTCAATAACCATATTAATCGACTCTAAAGGTTTAAATAATAAATTCGTAATCATAATAAATGCCACAAAACCACCGTATGTTAAGGAATCATTTAATACAAAGTAACTTCCTAAAATTAAAACGAAAATTAATGTTAATTTTTGAGCAATATGACTAATAGATAAGTTCCAAGACATATATGAGTAAGCTTTTAACTTAGTCTCTCTGAAATTATCATTTACTTTTTTAAATCTTGCTAATTCATGTCCTTCATTCGTGAAAGCTTGTACAAGTCTCATTCCACCAACATTATCAGCTATTAATTCATTAAACCTTGAAACATTACTAAATAAATTTTTAAAAGCACCAGACATTTTTTGATTAAAGTATATCGTTAACACAAAAATTATTGGCACTACACAGAAAGTAATGAGCGCAAGTTTCACATCTATTGTAAGCATAATAATAAACGAGCCTACCAGTGTCATAATCGCAACAAAGACATCTTCTGGTCCATGATGTGCTACTTCACCTATATCCATTAAATCATTTGTTAAGCGACCAATGATTTTACCAGATTTTTGGTTATCAAAGAAACCAAAATTCATTTTTTGAATATGTTCATAAAGTTCATTACGAATATCTCTTTCAATATTAGTCCCCAGTTTATGCCCCCAATACGTCACTATGAATTTTAAGACAGATTCAACAGCGTATATGAATAATAACAGAAATACAAAAATGACAATCCAACTCCAATTCTTAGTTGGCAACAACTGATCAATAAATATACTCGTAACTAGCGGAAAAGCTAATTCAAGAATACCTACTAAGACAGCAGAACCAAAATCTAAGAAAAACAATCCTTTATAGGGTTTATAATATTGGAAGAACACCTTCATAATTTACCTCCTATGTAAAATTTCGACTAAATAACATTATACTATAGAAAAAAATTAATACTTCAACATTTAGTAAATCGCAAAAAATTATTTTTGTAACCGAAATAAATGGTTAATTAGGCAACCTTTATCAATTCAGAAATTCTTCACTTATCTTATTTTTACAGTTTCTTAGTATGACATTCATAATACGATGACATTTAATCGATATAATGGAGGTAATATCCAAAATTGGAGGCATTAAAAATGAAAGAAGTCGTAATACTAACAGTTAGTGATATCCATGGTTATATCTTTCCAACAGATTATCAAGCATCTCATCAAGATTTACCGAAAGGTCTATTAAAAATAAAAACCATGATAGATAATATTAAAAACAAGCATGAACATGTAATTGTGATGGATAATGGCGACTTTTTACAAGGTTCGCCGCTATGTTCATATTTATATTCTCAATTGCATTCAAGTAAAGATTTAAGTGATATATATAACAAAGTCGGCTTTGATTTTGCTGTAATTGGCAATCATGAATTTAATTATGGTTTACCTTATTTGTATGACACGCTCAATTCATTTAATTTCCCTGTTTTATCCGCAAATATTTTAAAAGATAACCAACCATTTACAGGTCATGACGTTATTTATATTGATAAAAGCGATATAACAATTGGCGTTATAGGGTTAACGACGCAATACATACCTAATTGGGAAAAACCCGAAACAATCGAAGCATTATCTTTTCAACCAGCTAAGGAAACAGCGTCTAAACTCATACAAGAAGTTCGAGATCTATCGGATATAGTTGTTGTATGCTATCACGGCGGATTTGAGAAAGACATTCAAACTGGCGAACCAACTGAATTAATCACTGGAGAGAATGAAGGTTATGATTTACTTAATGAAGTAGAAGGAATAGATGTCTTAATTACTGGCCATCAACACCGCGAAATTGCTGAAAAAATAAACCAAACCGAAATTATACAACCAGGTTCAAAAGGAGATTGTCTCGGCAAAATCACTTTAACAATCGACGAAACAACACATCAAATTTTCTCATCTCATAGTGAAATTTTATATGTTAAAGAGGAAGAACCTAGCATTAATGTTGAAGATAAAGTATTAAAAATAAATGATGAAGTTAATGAATGGTTAGACCAAAACATCACCCATTTTTCAACTCCAATGTATGTTGAAGATCATTTTACAGCAAGGACGAAACCACATCCTTTAATCAATTTATTAAATTATGTACAGATGGAAGCAAGCGGCGCAGATATTTCAGCAACAGCTTTATTTGATTCGGCAACAGGTTTCGGAAATGACGTCACAATGAGAGATATTATAAACAATTATCCGTTCCCAAACACATTCAATGTACTTGAAGTAACTGGGTACGATTTAAAGCTAGCTTTAGAACGCTCTGCATCATATTTCGAGATTTCAAATAATGAACTGACCGTTAACCCAGCATTTCTAGAACCAAAACCACAACACTTCAACTACGATATGTTTGGCGGGTTATCTTATACATTAAATATTAGACAACCTATAGGAGAACGCGCTCAAAACATTTTAGTTAAAGGTAAACCTTTAGATATAAAATCAACATACAAAATAGTCATCAACAACTATAGATCAGTTGGTGGCGGCGGTTACCATATGTTTAATGCCAATCAAATTGTAAAAGAAATACAACAAGAAGGTGCAGCATTAATCATTCAATATTTACAAAATCACTCGGTTGAATCCATACCAAATGTTTTGGATTTTGAAGTGGTGTATTAACTCAGGAATTGGTCAATGTCTTGGTATAAATGCTAATTTAAATATGTACAAAAACGACAATCTAAGTATGTACAAAAATGTCTTGGATTAACTCTGGAATTAACTCACGACTTGGGCGATGTCTTGGATTTACTTCGGACTTAACTCACGACTTCGGCGATGTCTTGGATTAACTCAATACTTAACTCACGACTTGGGCGATGTCTTGGATTAACTTCGGACTTAACTCACGACTTAGGCAATTTCTTGGATTAACTCCGGAATTAACTCACGACTTGAGCATTTTCTGTACTGAACCCAAAAAGTTGAACTTTTTTAGTAAAATATTTGAATGAAACATGTAAAAAAGACAAAAAAACAAACCAAACGTTTGAATACGCTTGGTTTGTCCACGATCTGAAATGGTAGCTCTAGGAGCTACCATTTTTCATTTTTTTCTTTTAAATACATGATCTATGTTGCAAGACTCACCAAACTTGCAACATTCAGACCCCAATCCAGACCCCCGGCCCCACTACAATCCCAATCTCTTCACAAACCCCATCACTTATGGTTGAACTGTTACTGGTTTTGTCACTACATTTGTACTGCCTTGTTTCAACCTAATGTTAGCGTTTCCAGATACGCCCTCTTTAACTTCAACTGTGAATGTAACTTGAGCATTGCCTTCACCATCAGTTTTGACTGCTGTTGGCTGACTATAACCATAATTACTCGCTTGTTGTCCGTCTAGACTAATCTTACCTATTTGTTGACCACCTTCAGTATACATTCCTAGCTTCAAATCATTAATTGTACTATTAATATCGTACCCATTTAATGTTGATGTCACTTTGAAAGTTTCACCGCTTACTACTGACTCAGGATACTCTAAAGTAGCTGTACCTTGATTATTTCCCGGGTTATCATCGTCACCACCAGCATTTTCTGGGCCTCCATAACTTCCCGGTGCAAAGGTTTCACTATTAAACCATTCGTAACCGTCTTTCGGTTGAGACCATGGTTCAGCTTGTGTTTCTTTACTGTTCTCTGGTATTTCTGAGTCTAGTAATGTCGTTTCTTGATCTAATGTAATGCCTAATGCTTCAAATGTTGTATAATCTTCTTTTTTACCTAACCAAGTTGTTAAATTATTAAGTAACTTACCATTATCTTCTTCTTTAAATCCGTCATATGTTTTCTTTGTACTACCATTATCTTCTCTTTTATATTTAGGTGTAATATCTTCAACCATTGAAGAATCCCCTATAAATGCTGCTTTACCTTTACCTACTTTAGAAACAGCTATGTATGCTCCTTCTTCTTTACCGCCACCATTATATACACCTTGATCTACCGCATGACCCCATTTATCTGCTTCCGTTAAATTATCTGGTAAGTATGCGATACCTTTTGCAATTTTAGGATTGGTAACCGCTAATGTTGAACCTGCATGCATCGATACGGATTGAACACCTTCGCCAAGACCTAATCCTTCTTCACCTTGCACGATATCCGTTGCTTTAACGTTATTTAATGCATTATATCTAAATCTTACACCAAAATTTTCTGATAACCAGTCAGAATTAGTAACGCCTTGCATCGCTTCTGAATTTTTTTCAGCTTCAGTCATATTTTTAGTTATGTCATCATACGCGCCTCGTCTGTAACCGTTCATGATTTCAGATGAATCAATTCTGTTATAGTTACGGTCTGCATTATAATGATCGGAAATGAATATGACACTTCCTCCATTTTTAACGTAATCTAAAATGGCTTGCTGTTCAGTTGATTTAAATGGAATGTTTGCTTCAGGTATGACAAGTATAGACGTCTCGATTAAACTATCCGCTGTAATACCTGATTGATCTCGTAATTCTTTAACTTGGTAACCTTGATTAGCAATTGAATTGGCATAATCTGAGAATGCGCCATCTATCACCCAATCAGCAGCTCCAGCAGTTTGCCCGTGCGTATTATCTACTAGAACTTGCCCTTTACTATTATCATCACCAATAACTGGCGCTTCACCCGCATACGCGACTTCAGTTGATAATGTTGCAATAGAAACCATACCGATTAAAGCTAACTTTTTAAAATAAGACATTGTGACACTCCTTTATCTTTGATAATTCCATTTTAGTTTAAAAAAATTAAAATAAATGAAAATTAACTATATTTTACATCAAAATACATATAACTTTATTGTACTTCATATACATAACAGAACTTTTACATAGTTTACCAATTTCAAACAAAATATGTATTTTTAGTATGATAGCATTTCATATGTAGGACATTAGAATACATATTCGGAGGCGGAACTTTATGAGGGAAAAGAAGTATGTGAGTCGCCTATTCATCTTTTTACTAGGCGCAATATTTGTATTAGCGGCATGCGGCAATGGGGAATCTAGCATCGAATCAAAGACATCGGGTAACAAAAAAGGTGGAGACTACAAGCCTAAAGAATTAACAGTACAATTCGTACCTTCTCAAAATGCAGATACGTTAGAAGCTAAAGCGAAACCATTAGAGAAATTACTATCAGATGAATTGGGCATTCCAGTCAAAGTATCTGTATCAACAAATTACAATACTATTGTAGAAGCCATGAAATCTAAAAAGGTAGATGTAGGGTTTTTACCACCAACAGCATATACTTTAGCACATGATCAAAAAGCAGCGGATGTGTTATTACAAGCACAACGTTATGGCGTTAAAAAAGATGGTTCAAACAGCGATGAATTAGTCGATGAGTATAAATCACAATTCATTGTAAAAAAAGGATCAGACATTAAATCTTTAAAAGATATGAAAGGTAAGAAAATAGCATTACAAGATGTTTCATCAACTGCTGGTTACACGTATCCTGTAGCTGAATTAATAGATGCAGGTATTGACCCAATGAATGATATGGATATTACCAATATGAAAGGTCATGACCAAGCAATTATCGCATTATTAAATGGAGATGTTGACGTAGCCGTCACATTCCAAGATGCACGAAACAT
This sequence comes from Mammaliicoccus sp. F-M27, assembly GCF_022387115.1. Taxonomy (NCBI): domain Bacteria; kingdom Bacillati; phylum Bacillota; class Bacilli; order Caryophanales; family Staphylococcaceae; genus Mammaliicoccus; species Mammaliicoccus sp. F-M27. Next base: position 29,885 of record NZ_JAJNIE010000017.1, read on the forward strand.
TTTAAAGAAAGACCAACCTAACGTATTTAAAGATACTGAAATTGTTAAATTAACAGAACCTATTCCAAACGACACGATCTCAGTTCGCAGTGATATGGATAATAAATGGCGCGATAAATTAAACAAAGCATTTAAAGATATCGCAAAAACAGACAAAGGCCATGATATTGTAAGTGAAGTTTATAGCCATGAAGGTTACGTAGATAGTAAAGACTCTAAATTTGATATCGTGCGTGACTACGGTAAAAAAGTTAATGATAACGAAAAATAAGATTTAAGCATAAATATTCTAATATAAAGGCTCAGCTCCTATTTAGCGAGTTGGGCTCTTTATTTACATGAAAGGTGATTCGTATGAGTCAAATAGAATTTAAAAACGTTACAAAAGTATATAAAAATGGTCATAAAGGCCTCGATAACATTAATTTAAATATAGAAAAAGGTGATTTTGCAGTCATTGTAGGTTTGTCTGGTGCAGGTAAATCCACCCTCCTTCGATCAATCAATCGACTTCATGATATTACAGATGGAGAAATCATCATCGAAGGTAAATCTATTACGAAAGCTACTGGTAAAAATTTATTAGCGATGAGACGTAATATCGGCATGATTTTCCAACATTTCAATTTAGTGAAACGTTCTTCTGTCATTAGAAATGTCCTAAGTGGTCGCGTAGGCTATCACCCCACTTGGAAAATGGTACTTGGCATGTTTCCTAAAGAGGATAAGCGTAAAGCATTAGAAGCATTAGATAGAGTCAACATTTTAGAAAAAGCTTTTAGTCGATCAGATGAATTATCTGGTGGTCAGCAACAAAGAATTTCTATTGCACGTGCCCTTTGCCAAGAATCATCTATTATACTCGCTGATGAACCAGTTGCTTCATTGGATCCACTCACTACTAAACAAGTTATGGACGATTTAAAGCGCATCAATGAAGAGCTTGGTATCACGATTATTATTAATCTACATTTTGTAGATTTAGCCCGTGAATACAGTTCTCGCATAATCGGATTACGTGCTGGAGAATTAGTGTTTGATGGCCCTACTTCTGAAGCAAACGACGACACATTCGCAGAAATATATGGACGTCATATTAAAAGTGATGAAAAGTTAGGGGTGAAATAATGGATAAGGAACAAGATTATATAGAACCTTATTTGGAACGTAAACCTTCCCTAAAACACTTATTTGCAATAGTAATAGTAGCCGTTTTAGTTATATGGAGCTTTTTATATACGAAATTTAGCTTAGGTGACTTAATGTATGGCATTCCTCAAATGTTGGAACTCTTTAAAAACATGTTCCCACCAGATATAAGTTATTTATCAAATATTACAAAGCCAATGTTAGACACAATTCGTATGGCCATTGTCGGTACTTTTATCGGGGCGATTATATCCATTCCTATTTCTATGCTATGTGCAAACAATGTTATCAAATCAACCTGGATCTCTGTTCCATGTCGATTTATTTTAAACATTGTGAGAACAATCCCTGATTTATTATTGGCAGCCGTCTTTGTAGCTATTTTTGGTATTGGTCAAATTCCAGGTATTTTAGCCATTATCATTTTATCTATCAGCATTATTTCTAAACTGATGTATGAATCTTTAGAAAGCATTGATGACGGTCCTTTAGAAGCGATGACAGCAGTAGGTGCAAACAAGCTCAAATGGATTACATATGCTGTTATTCCACAAGCAATCGCACCATATATGTCTTATGTATTATACGCATTTGAAATCAACATAAGAGCAGCAGCCGTACTTGGTTTAGTTGGTGCTGGTGGTATTGGTTTGTATTACGATCAAACATTAGGTTTATTCCAATATCAAAAGACGTTCACAATCATTCTCGTAACGCTTATTATCGTAGTCATTATAGATATCATTAGCACGAAAGTGAGGGAGAAACTCGTATGACAAACAAAGCAAATCGACTTCAGTCCCCTACTCAAAAAAACAATATATTATATCGCTGGTTATCATCCATTATCGTCTTCATCTTATTAATTTGGGCATTCTTAGGTATCCCTGCATTTGAAATAAAGGAGCAATCCGGAACAATTATGCGTTCAATTTTAGATGGTTTGATCCATCCAGATTGGTCTTATGTATACATACCTGAAGGTGAGGATTTATTACGCGGACTTTTAGAAACATTCGCAATCGCAGTCATTAGTACATTTTTATCAGCAATATTCTGTATACCATTAGCTTTTATAGCTGCAAAAAACATGGTCAAATCCAAAGCCGTTTCCAGCACAAGTAAATTTATTTTAAGCGTCATCCGTGTATTCCCAGAAATCGTTATGGCAATCATTTTTATAAAAGCAGTCGGACCAGGGTCATTTTCAGGTGTGCTCGCATTAGGTATTCACTCAATCGGTATGATGGGTAAATTATTTGCAGAAGACCTCGAAAATTTAGATTTAAGTCCTACTGAATCATTAGTAGCCAGTGGTGCAAACTCCATTAAAACATTAATGTTTGCAGTAGTGCCTCAAATCTTGCCATCCTATATTTCGTTAGTACTGTATAGATTCGAGCTCAACTTGAGATCAGCATCCATTTTAGGCTTAATCGGCGCAGGTGGTATCGGAACACCATTAATATTTGCGCTACAAACTAGAACATGGGATCGCGTAGGTATCATACTCATTGGTTTAGTGATTATGGTAGCAGTGATAGATATCATTTCAGGTAAAATAAGAAAGAAATTAGTTTAAAAATAGCGCGGTTGTTATTAACTCAGTCATTATCTTATATAACGAAAATATCCAACTGACTCAGCAGTTGGATTTTTTTGTTTTCTTGGTGCGATTTGGGTTGGATTTCGCTCGAATCGCACAATATCTTCTGAGTCTTCGTGCGTTTTATCCAGATTTTACCAGAATCGTACGATATCTTTTGAGTCTTTGTGCATTTTATCCAGATTTTACCAAAATCGCACGATATCTTGATATGCTCCCTTCAAAGTTTTATTTTTTTACTGTCCACTTTGGAGGACATTTTTAAATCTCAGTATTTTTGTATTTCAAAACTCTTTTTTCCTTGCTTTAACTAGCAGAAATGGAGGGTATTGTTTCAAACTATTTATTTTGTCTTCATCATAATATTTAAATACTTCTTCTGATTGTCCAAGGTCCTTTACACATTCAATTTCCAGACCGTGACCAATTAAACTATTAAAAATAGTCTCAATTGTATGATGATATTTAACAACATTTTTACCAAGCCAGTTAGCAGATCGTATTGATTCATCAAAATAATTTTCCATCCGTAAATATACACCGTTTTCATCTTGTTTTTTTACTTCTGGATCCATAGTCGCTGTTTGTATAGGGTGCTCCATAGTAAATAAAATGACGCCCCCATTATTTAGCAATTGGCTTAATTTTTGACAACATTTTCTAAAATCCTCTATATAATGAAATACAAGTGATGACACAATGACATCAAACTTTTCTTCTGTAATAAATGCCATAAATTCTGTGTGATGTAGTGTCACTGGCATTGATTTAAATTTCTTACGACTTTCATTAATCATATTTTGAGATTGTTCTAAACCAGTTATATGTTTAGGGTTATGTGTAAGAATATAACTTATTAAATTCCCCATTCCACAGCCTATATCAAGAATATTTTGGTTTTCTAAATTAGGCATTAGTCTTTTCATTTCAGGCATTTCAACAACCTCATTATAACTTAAAGGATTGTTTCTCTTACTTTTATAACCTTTAAAAAATTCCGGATCATCATAAATATTAGTCATAAGTATATCCCCCCTTTATGTATTAAGTATATAGATAAATAGCATAAAAGATAAACTTATATCTATATTTTTAATATGATATAGCTATACAAGCCCCAAAAATAAATAGAGTTTGGGACATAAATCCCAACTTAAAATAAATCACCCAATCCGTTGGCATTATTTTCGGATTGGGTGATTTTATGTTTCTGATTTTGTAAAGTGCTGACGCCCGGGGGAATAGTATGAGAGAGAGACTACAGGCTCGAGCCATATTCATAAAGCAACCACAGGCAAGCATGCACGTTACAAAATCATGATAGTTTAGGACATTTATGTCCCAGACCCTATTTTTAATGTGCTAACATTTCTTCTTTCACTTCATCTTTAGAGAGTTTTGAAGGGTAATATGTTGGCCAATTGTCTAATTCTTTTAATACTTTTTCTTTATCGTTGCCTATAAAGATATGGAAATGTACTGCTTTTTTAGGATAAATATTGTGATCGCTAAATTGTACATATTTCGGTAAATCATCACTTGCTTCACCTTTTAATTTATAAGTGTATCTTACACCTCTATTTCCTTTTTCATACTTAAGGATGTCATATCCATCGTATTCATATTCTCCAGTTGTGGTATGACCATTTTTAGTGAAGCTCATTTTATTTTGATCTATTTTAATATTTTCTATATCTGTTTTATATCCTTTATCGTAATACGCTTTATATTCTTTAGCGGACATATCGCCTTCTTCTGCTTTATGTTCAAACACTTCATCGAGCGTACCGTCTTTTAAATATGGATAAACAGATTGCCAGTCTCCTTCGTAATCTGAAAGCTTACGATCTTTAACTTGTTCGTCTTTAAAATATCCTTGTTCAATTGCTTTATCGTGTGCTGCTTCGGATTTATTGTCTTTAGTTTTGATTTTATCATTTAATGCTTTTTCGATATTTTTAATATTTTCTTTCATTAAAGTTTGATAAGAAAGGTCTTTGTTGTCTGATTGTTCTTTAGTTAAAGATTCCATGTTGCTAAATGATAATGGTTTAGCATCTGTTTCTTTTCTAATCGTATCTGTGATTTTAGATGAAATATTATTTTCATAAAGAATATATTTAGCATCTGTTTCTTTAATCTCTTTAACAATTTCAGTTAATTCTTTCTGTGTTGGATCTTCAGCATTCATACTTTGAACACCTTTTTGAACGAATCCGTAACGTTGAGATAAGTAGCCTAAAGATTCATGAGAGATAAATACTGTATGACCTTGATGATCTTTCGTTATATCTTTCAGCTCATCATCAATATCTGTTAAATCTTTATTTAACTTTTTAAAGTTTTTCTCATAATATGCTTTGTTATCAGGATCTTTTTTAATTAATTCGTCTTTAATACCTTTAATCATATCTTTGTTCAGTTTAGGATCTAACCAAACGTGTGGGTCATAACCACCATGATGATGCCCTTCATGTTCGTGATCATGACCTTCATGCTCATCTTCATGTTCACCTTCATGTTCATGTTGATCTGTTAACAATTCTGTTTGATCAATACTATTTTGAAGGGATAATTTTTTATCATCTTGTTTAATAGTTGCTGCTATTTTTTTTGCTACGGCATCTAAATCGTCACCTGTATAAACAAATAAATCTGCTTTACTCGCGTTTAAAATATCTTTTTGCGTTGGTTCATAACTATGTAAATCTGTTCCTGCTGGATAAATAGATTCAACATCTACATGTTTACCACCAATCTGTTCAATGAAAGATTTAAGTGGATAAACTGTCGTCTTAACCTTTAATTTATCTGAATCATGATCTTTGCTGTCCGATTGATTACATGCTGCTAATACAATAGAAAGAACAAAGACAATTGATAGTAACCCCATCCATTTTTTCATCTCATACACTCCTTTTACAAATAGTAACGTTTACGATTTAAAATTATATACTTTAATCGCATAAAAGACAAGACCTTATTTTTAAATAAATTAAATTAATCTTTTATTCGTATATTTTGTTAACATGAAATCGCTTTAGTATAATGATGTGAAGACACTATTTATTAAGAAGGAAGTGTTTGGATGACACAAAACAGAAAAATAATTATGGATTGTGACCCAGGACATGACGACGCCATCGCGTTAATATTAGCTGGCGCCAAAACAAGTCCGTTAGACATTGTCGCCGTTACAACTGTTGCAGGAAATCAATCAGTTGATAAGAATACAACGAACGCATTAAATGTATTAGACATTATTAATCGTGGAGATATACCTGTTTCTACAGGTGCGGATAGACCTTTAATTAAAGAAGCGGCTTTTGCTGAAAGTATTCACGGAGAAAGTGGTTTAGACGGTCCTCAATTGCCGAAAGAGCCAAATTTAAAAGCTACAAACAAACACGGTGTAAATGTTATAGTTGAGCACGTTTTGAACAGTGATGTACCTGTAACGATCGTCGCAACTGGCCCACTAACGAATGTTGCAATGGCGCTTATTCAACAGCCTAAAATCGCGGGCAATATACAAGAAATTGTCCTGATGGGTGGCGGCACTTTTGGGAACTGGACACCAACAGCAGAGTTTAATATTTGGGTAGATGCAGAAGCCGCTCAAAAAGTATTTAAAAGTGGTATTCCCATTGTCGTCTTCGGATTAGATGTCACACATCAATTATTAGCAGATGGTACTGTCATCGATCGTTTTAGTCGTATTGAGAATAAAGTATCAAACTTTGTTGTAGAATTATTAAAATTCTTCCAATCAACGTATAAAGAAGCATTCGACATGGATGGTGGCCCTATTCATGATGCTTGTACAATTTTATATTTACTTAATCCAAATATATTTAAGCTACAACACACATACATCCAAATCGAAAATCAAAGTACATTAACATATGGTACAATGTCAGTCGATTTGAACAATACTTATCGTCATAAACCAAATGCCTATTTCGCTACTGAAGTAGATGTCGATTTAGTATGGGATATTATGGAACAAGCGTTAAGAAGCTATCACTAAATATACCTTTTAAGGCATGAGAAAAAGCCGCAGAAACTCATTTTTTACAATGAATTTCTGCGGCTTTTTTAATTATTGCTGTTTCAATTCTCCATCGACCATTTTAAAGACTTTATCACAATATGTTGTTAATCTTTCATCGTGCGTCACGATAATACATAACTTATTGAGTTCTTTTGTTTCTCTTTTCAATATTTCCATTACTTCTATAGCATTTTCTGTATCTAATGAAGCTGTTGGTTCATCTGCGAGTATCACAGACGGGTTCGTATATAATGCTTTCGCAATTGCTACTCTTTGTTTTTGTCCACCTGATATTTCACTTGGCAATTGAGTTAATATTTTATCAAGTCCAAGTTGATTTAATAACCTTTTATGCTCGTCTTCTTTCATGACACCTTTTTTCACTTTTTTAAGTAATTCAAATTGTTGTTTCACAGTTAAAAATGGAATGAGATTACTCGTTTGCAGAATAAACCCAATTTCTTTTAACCTTAATTTAGAAAGCTGCTTTTCATTAAATTGATTAATTTTTTGTCCATTTATTGATACCGTACCTTCTGATGGTAATTGTAGTGCACCAGCCATCGTTAAAAGTGTGCTTTTCCCGGAACCTGATGGACCGATAATAGCGACGAGCTCACCTTTTTCCAAATTAAAATTTGTAGATTTTACAGCTTCTATCGTTCGATTACCGTCTTTAAATGATTTACTTACATTTTCAAATGCTAACATGACAAGTTCCTCCTAACTTATGACTTTCAATGGCTCTACTTTTCTAATGCTCAATACGGAGAATAAACTTCCTAAAATCGCAACCAATATTAATGCAATTCCGTATATAAACATTGTTAAGTAATCAAATTTAATAGGTACTGCTTCTGGTAGAAATGCTCCTGTTAATACAGTTAAACCTAAGCCGATCAATGTTCCTATTAAAGCGATAATAATCGTTTGGCTCATAACTGATCTTGCTAAAAAGCCATTCGTTAATCCTTGTGCTTTTAATACGCCAAATAAGTTTCTCTTTTGTAGCGTGATAATATATAAGAAAATACCTATAACCATCGCAGATATCGCAAATAAAAAGACAATCATAAATGTTAACGTTAAATTCTGCGCTTGATAACCCGGTAAGTTTGTAATGAAATCTTCTATTTCATTTACTTCCAAGTCTTTATTTAATTGAACATCATTCCAATTTTTATCTTTAACGACAAGTGCGTTAATATTATCTCCTTTAAGCATCGGATTTAACTTACCTATCGTTTCATTACTCGTAAATAATACTGGTGATGCATTGAATTTTGAGCTTTCTGAGAAACCAACTATTTTAAGTTTTTCATCGCTATTAGAAAGTGATAATTCATCACCAATTTTAAAACCTTTTGTTTTCAAAGTATGGTCTGCCACAACTTCGTTACTTTTCTCAAAAAGTTTTCCATCTTCTAATTTAGGCATCAAGAATCCTTTGCCATCTATACCAAATACAGTCGCATTTTCTTTTAATTTTCCATCTGACGCAATGACTGCAGTTTGTTTCAAGCCTTCACTTTTATCAAATTTCCCATCGACATCATCAGTATTGATAGAAGATTGAGCAACCGTTTGATTGGCATCTTTATTCAATACAATAGCATCAGCTTTCCATAAATCAACCGCTTCCCTATTCATATTCATCAAGCCATTTGCAAGACCAGATAATAAGAACAGCAGATAACTAATCATGACAAGCACACCAATGATTAGACCAAACTTCGTCTTATTTCTTCTCATTTCATTCCAAGCTAAGAACATATTTCCCAACCTTTCCTTTAAACATTTATTATCTATTTAATTATAACATTATAAAATAAGTATTTTACAACATTAACAATATTGTAAGATACTAACTATACACCTATTGACGTGAGTTAAGTACTGAGTTAATCCAAGACTGTACTGAACCCAAAAAGTTGAACTTTTTTAGTATGATATTTGAAAGGTTTGTTTCCTGAATTTTTTAGGAGATAAGCCTTTTAATTTTGATTTGATTCTTTCATTATTATAAAAATGAATATAACGATGTATAGCTTGTTCTAGTTGCTGAAAATCTTCGAATTCTTGACCATAATACATCTCTTGTTTAAGTAGTCCGAAAAAGTTTTCCATAACTGAATTATCTAAACAATTACCTTTTCTAGACATACTTTGAAATACTTTATTTGCTTTTAATAATTTAGTGTATTGCGAATGTTGATAATGCCAACCTTGACCTGAGTGTATCGTTAAACGATAGCTTAAATCTGGACGCATAGCCATCATTTCTTTTAATGGATTGATGACAATCTCTAACGAAGGACGATT
>NZ_JAJNIE010000018.1:0-36537 GCF_022387115.1 Mammaliicoccus sp. F-M27
TGGTGCCGAGGACCGGAATCGAACCGGTACGGTAATCACTTACCGCAGGATTTTAAGTCCTGTGCGTCTGCCAGTTCCGCCACCCCGGCAAGAAAAAATAAAAATGGAGCGGAAGACGGGATTCGAACCCGCGACCCCGACCTTGGCAAGGTCGTATTCTACCGCTGAACTACTTCCGCTAAATTATTATTTTTATTATTATATTAAATAATGGTGAGCCATAGAGGATTCGAACCTCTGACCCTCTGATTAAAAGTCAGATGCTCTACCAACTGAGCTAATGGCTCTGAAAAATGGTGCCGGCCAGAGGACTTGAACCCCCAACCTACTGATTACAAGTCAGTTGCTCTACCAGTTGAGCTAGGCCGGCAAAAATGGTGGAGAATGACGGGTTCGAACCGCCGACCCTCTGCTTGTAAGGCAGATGCTCTCCCAGCTGAGCTAATTCTCCATTTTAACAATATTGCCCGGCAGCGTCCTACTCTCGCGGAACGTAAGCCCAACTACCATCGGCGCTAAAGAGCTTAACTTCTGTGTTCGGCATGGGAACAGGTGTGACCTCTTTGCTATCGCCACCAGACAATGTTGTTTCGTTTTTGTCTTACCTTATTTATTATAAAGAACTTATCAAGGCTTTTCAATAGTCAATTTTACACCTTATTAACTTTCTTTACAAATATCTCGAATTGATAATGCGTCCTGTTTTCAGCGACCTATATATAGTACCTAATTTTTAAGCTTTCGTCAACACTTTAACGAAAATTTTTATCATTATTTTTACAAATACCTTCATATCAACGTTTTTAATAATGTTTACATTAAAAAAATATGCAATCAACAAGTTGTTGATCACATATTTTTTGTAAATTATTATTTTTGTCTCATGTATGGGAATAATAAAACATCTCTTATAGATGCAGAATTTGTTAATAACATAACTAAACGATCAATACCTATACCTAATCCACCAGTTGGAGGCATACCATATTCTAAAGCTTCAATGAAATCATCATCCATTTCATGTGCTTCGTCATTACCTTGATCTTTTTCTTTCATTTGAGCTTCGAATCTTTCACGTTGATCTATCGGATCATTTAATTCAGTAAATGCATTAGCATGTTCTCTACCTACAATAAATAACTCAAAACGATCAGTAAATCTTGGATCTTCTGGATTTTTCTTAGCTAATGGTGATATCTCAATTGGATGTCCATAAATAAATGTAGGCTGAATAAGTTTCTCTTCTACTCTTTGTTCAAAGAATTCATTTAAGATATGACCATAAGTCATACGACCTTCTACTTCTATATTATGTTCTTTTGCTAAAGCATGCGCTTCTTCATCCGTTTTAACTTCATAGAAATCGACACCAGTATGTTCTTTTACTGCGTCAACCATGTGCCATCTTTTCCATTTTGGTGCTAAATCAATTGATTCTTCTCCATATTGAACAGTAGTTGAACCTAATACTTTTTCAGCAATAGAAGCTACCATTGACTCTGTTAAATCCATAATATCGTTATAATCTGCATATGCTTCATATAACTCAATCATTGTAAATTCAGGGTTGTGTCTTGTTGATACACCTTCATTACGGAATACTCTTCCGATTTCATATACTTTTTCTAAACCACCGACGATTAATCGTTTTAAGTGCAATTCAATAGCGATTCTCATGTATAAAGTCGCATCAAGCGCGTTGTGATGTGTTACGAAAGGACGTGCTGAAGCGCCACCTGCGATTTGGTGCATCATTGGCGTTTCTACTTCTAAGAATCCTTTAGTATTTAGGTAGTTTCTCATTTCTTGAATGATTTGACTTCTTGTAATGAATGTTTTAGTTGATTCTTCACTTGTAATTAAATCTAAATAACGTTGACGATAACGTTGCTCTATATCTTGTAAACCATGATATTTATCTGGTAAAGGGCGTAGAGACTTAGTTAAAACTGTAAATTCTTTAGCTTTAACAGATAATTCTCCAGTGTTTGTTTTAAACATTACACCTTTAACGCCGACAATATCTCCTAAATCTGCATGATTCCATATTTCAAATTGCTCGTCTCCAACTTGGTCTTTACGAACATAAATTTGAATTTGGCCAGTAATATCTTTCACATGAGCAAATCCGGCTTTACCTTTACCTCTTTTAGTCATTAAACGACCTGCTATAGCAACAGCTGATTCGTCTTCTTTATCATGAAGTTCTTCTTTACTAAATTGATCCCATTCTTCGTGCAAAGTTTCAGAATCTCCGCTTCTTACAAATTTTTCACCGAATGGATCGATTCCTAAATCTCTTAATTCTTGTAATTTTTGTCTACGAACCAACATTTGGTCATTCATTTCTTCTGACATGATATTCCACTCCTTAATTAAATTGCAATAACTTCTTCTTTTTCTGCTATTTCTTCAACAAACTGTTCAAGGATACCGACTAATTCATCTCTAGTTTCAGCTTGATTAATCGCTTTTCACACTTTACCATTTTTGCACATACAAGACTTGCCATTGCCGTCAAAACTACTCGATTGTTCATTTCAACATGTCCTAATTTCCAGACACTCTAATTTCTTTCACTCTTATACTTTACTACTTGTTCGTCGTTTAGCAATAGTTCCCATATATATTTTTTAGATATTGGTTCAACTACATTTGAGGCGATATCGTTAAGTGGTACCATCACAAATGCTCTTTCTGTCATTCTTGGGTGTGGTACTTCTAGGTCTGGTGATTGAATAACGGATTGATCATATAATAAAATATCTATATCAATTGTACGTGGCCCCCATCTTTCTACTCTAACTCGATGGAGCTGTTGTTCAACCATCATACAAACTTTTAATAACTCTGATGATTCTAATTCAGTTGAGATTTCAATACACATGTTCAAAAAATCAGGTTGTTCTGTGTATCCTATTGGTTTTGTTTCATATATTGGAGATTCTTGGGTAACTTCTATACCTTCTACTTCATTGAGTAGTTTAATTGCTTCTACTAATTGAAGTTCTCTATCCCCCATATTACTGCCTAAACCTAAATATGCGGTATGCATTTATCTCTTCCTCACTATCTCAATACCTACACCTTCATAATGACCTGGTATCGGTGGGTTATTTTTTGTAATTTTAACTTTAGTTTCCAATACTCGATTATAGTGTGAAAAGACTTGTTTTGCAATACGTTCTGCGAGATGTTCAATTAATTGTACGGGTTTACCTTCCATAATTTCTTTGACCAATTCAAACACTTCTCCATAATGAACTGTCTTTTCAAGATCATCAGTTTCTCCTGCTTCAGATAAATCTAAATATAATTCTAAATCTACTAAAAATATTTGTCCTAGCTCATTTTCCGCTTCAAATGCGCCATGATATCCATAAAAGGACATGCCTTTTAATATAATTCTATCCATCGACTCGAATCTCCTTTAAAGTATCGATTACTTGTGCTACCCTTTTGTTCATTTGTACATTATGAACTCTAACAGCACGAACGCCTTTTTCAATACCATAAGCTGTAGTAGCCACTGTACCTTCATCTCGTTCGTCAACACTACTATTGCCGCCTAACAAATCATTAATTAATCGTTTTCGACTCGTAGCGAGTAAGACATTATAACCTGTCGCAACTAGTTCATCTAAACGCGACATGACTATGCGTTCTTCTTCTCTCGATTTAGCGAAACCTATCCCTGGATCTAACCATATATTTTTCTCTGGAATTCCAGCCATTTCAGCTTGATTGGCCTGCTTTAATAAAGAAAGTAATAATTCTTCCATAACTGGAAGTTCTCTATTACCGTCACCATTATGCATAAGCACAATTTCAGCGTTGTATTCGGCTACGACATTTAAAATTTCAGGATCATAAAGGCCAGCCCACTGATCATTTATCATTGTTACGCCTCTCTTTAATGATTCTTCAGCAACTTTGCTTCTATATGTATCCACTGAAAGCTGAATATCTAAGTCATTTAACGCTTCTACTACCGGGATTACTCTATTAAGTTCTTCTTCCAAACTCACTTCTGTATACCCAGGTCTTGTAGATACTCCACCGATATCTATAATATCAGCGCCTTCAGAAATAAGCTTTTCGGCATGAACTCTTGCTTTTTCAACACTATTATATGAACCACCATCTGAAAATGAATCTGGCGTAACATTCAAAATGCCCATGATTTTTGTATTAACCAAAATAGTCTTCCTTCCTTTTCACATAGATAAACTTATTATAACAAATTTAAAAAATCACGCCTAAATGAAATAACTTATAAAAGTTATTTATTATAGACGTGATACTTAATGCATTATTATGATTTTAAATGCTTAGTCTTCAAAAGCGTATAAAGGAGTAGATAGGTAACGTTCACCATTACTTGGTAATACAGTTACAACTGTTTTTCCTTCACCTAATTCTTTAGCTTTTTTCAACGCAGCTACAATTGCAGCTCCTGATGAAATACCACCAAGAATACCTTCTTCTTTAGCAACTTTTCTAGACATTGCCATTGCTTCTTCGTTTCCAACTTTAATGACATCATCATAAACGTCAGTGTCTAATGTGTCAGGTACAAATCCAGCACCTAAACCTTGTAATTTATGCGGTCCAGGATTACCACCACTTAAAATTGCAGAAGCTTCTGGTTCAATCGCAACGATTTGTATTTCAGGATATTTTTCTTTCAATACTTTACCAGCTCCTGTTAAAGTACCACCTGTACCAACGCCAGCTAAGAAAGCATCTACTTGAACGCCATCAAATTGTTCTACAATTTCAGGTCCAGTAGTTAACTCATGTACTTTAGGGTTCGCTGGGTTTTCGAATTGTTGAGGTTCAAAGTAACCTTTTTCCTCTTTAAGCTCTTTAGCTTTTTTAATCGCGCCTTTCATACCTTCAGCTCCAGGTGTTAATACTAGTTCAGCACCGTAAGCTTTTAATAATGCGCGACGTTCACTACTCATTGTATCTGGCATAACAAATACTGCTTTATAACCTTTAGCAGCTGCAACCATCGCTAAACCGATACCAGTGTTACCTGATGTAGGTTCAATAATAGTGTCACCTGGTTTAATTTTTCCTTCTTTTTCAGCAGCTTCTATCATTGCTAAACCAATTCTATCTTTAACCGAACTACCTGGGTTTTGATATTCTAATTTAACATATACATCTGCTGAACCATCTTCAACTACATTGTTTAATTTAACAACAGGTGTGTCACCTATTAATTCTACAATATTATTTACTCTCTTAGCCATTTATACTTCACTCCTAAACAGTATTTTATACCTTAGTTTATTTATCGGATATATTGATTATAACAAAAGTTCAAATAAAGTGAAAGTATTTACTAAATTAAAGCGAATTTTTAAGCGCGACAAGCTCTTCTTCACTATATTGATACTTTGTTCTACAGAAATGACATTCAGCTTCGGCACCATGATCTTCTTCTATCATGCCATCGATTTCTGCTTCACCAAGACCTTTAATAGCATTTAAAAATTTCTCTCTAGAGCAATTACATTTGAAATCTATATCCATATTATTAATAATTCTCGTATTTTCTTTACCTAATACTGTTTCAATCAGTTCTTCAGGTGATAAACCTCTATCTATTAATTTAGATACTGGTTCCATTTGATTTATTTTTTCTTCTATTGCTGAAATAGTTTCTTCAGATGCTCCCGGCATTAACTGAATAATAAATCCACCTGCAGCTTTAATAGAGTTATCAGGATTAACAAGTACGCCAAGTCCTACAGCTGAAGGAACTTGTTCACTTGTAACAAAATAGTATGTGAAATCTTCTCCTAGTTCTCCAGAAACAATTGGTGTAGAACCTGTAAAGTAGTCTTTCAATCCAATGTCTTTAACAACATTTAACATACCTTCCGTTCCCACTGCACGTCTCACATCTAATTTACCTTGTTCATTTAATGGAAAATGTATTTGAGGGTTTTGCACGTATCCTCTTACTTCACCTTTACCATTAGCATCGACCATAATTTTTCCGATTGGTCCACCACCATCAATCGTTATCGTTAATTTTTCTTCATTTTTCAACATTGAACCCATCATTATACCTGCTGTCATAGATCTTCCTAATGCAGCTGATGCTGTTGGCCAAGTATAATGGCGTGTTTGTGCTTCTTGAACAGTATTTGTTGTTTTTACAGCAAAAGCTCTAACTTCATCGTTAAAAGCTAAGCCTCTTACTAAATAATCTTGTGTCATTTTTATACTCCTTCTTTAAAAAAAGCCCCTCTCAATCAATGCATTGAAAGGGACTTTGTGAAATTATTTTTTACGATCTGTCGGTTTGTTGTCACCTAGGTCATCAATATTTGGCTCTTCATCGTGAGCTGGCTCTTTTGATTCGCTATCTGAATCTGCATCTTTTTCTTCATGAGATACTTCATCTTTAACTTCTTCATAAGATTTACCAACTTCATCGTCTTCAATATCTAATGTACCTTCTTGTTCTTTTAAGTCACCTTCATATTTATCTTCATCTGAATCATCATTTTCGTTTAAATGAGAATCATCATATTTAACTTCTGGTAACTTACCTTCATGGAATAATGATTGAATTTGTTCAGCCACTAACGTTTCTTCAACTAATAAAGTTTTAGCGATTAATACTAATTGTTCTTTATTTTCAGTTAAAATTCGTTTACAACGTTCGTATTGTTCTTTAATAATACGTTGAACTTCTGAATCAATTTCATACGCAATTTGGTCTGAATAGTTTGGTTCAGATTGCATTTCTTTACCTAAGAATACTTGCCCACTATCAGAACTACCAAATTGTAATGGACCTAATTTTTTACTCATACCATATTCAGTAACCATCTTACGTGCAATACTTGTCGCACGTTGGAAGTCATTATGAGCACCAGTTGATGCTTCTCCAAAGTTAATTTCTTCAGATACACGACCACCTAGTAAACCAACTATTTTATCCAATAGTTCTGGTTCAGTCATAAAGTAACGATCTTCTTTAGGAAGCATCATTGCGTAACCACCAGCTTGTCCACGTGGAACAATGGTAACTTTATGAACCATTTCAGCTTCATCTAATACACAGCCGATAATTGTGTGACCAGCTTCATGATAAGCAACAATATTTCTTTCTTTTTCAGAAATCATTCTTGTTTTCTTAGCAGGACCTGCAATCACTCTATCTGTTGCTTCTTCTATATCTCTCATATCAATTTTAGTTTTATTAGAACGTGCAGCTACTAATGATGCTTCGTTTAATAAGTTTTCTAAATCTGCACCAGAGAATCCTGGTGTTCTTTGAGAAACTGCTTTTAAATCAACTGTTTCATCAAAAGGTTTATTACGTGCATGCACTTTAAGTACTGCTTCACGTCCTCTAACATCAGGACGTCCTACTTGAATTTGTCTGTCGAAACGACCTGGACGTAATAATGCTGGGTCTAAAATATCAGGACGGTTTGTTGCAGCAATCATAATGATGCCTTCATTTTCACCGAATCCATCCATTTCAACTAATAATTGGTTTAACGTTTGTTCACGTTCGTCGTGACCGCCACCAACACCAGCTCCACGCTGACGACCAACTGCATCAATCTCATCTATAAAGATGATACATGGTGCATTTTTCTTAGCATTTTCAAATAAATCACGTACACGACTGGCACCGACACCAACGAACATCTCAACAAAGTCAGAACCACTTATTGAGAAGAATGGTGTTCCTGCTTCACCTGCTACCGCTCTAGCAAGTAATGTTTTACCTGTACCTGGAGGACCAACGAGTAAAACACCTTTAGGAATACGTGCACCCATTTTTTTGAACTTACGATTATCTTTAAGGAAATCGACAATTTCTACTAATTCTTGTTTCTCTTCATCAGCACCTGCTACATCAGAGAATCGTACACGTTTCTTCTGGTTATCATAAAGCTTGGCTTTTGATTTACCAAAGTTCATTACTCGGCCGCCGCCACCGCCGCCGCCTTGCATTTGGCTTAAGAAGAATATGAATAAAAATGCAATAATTAAAACAGGGATAAGCGTTGTTAAGACACTAACAAAGACACTTTGTTTTTCTTCTTCTTTAACATTAAATTTCAATTCATCTTGTTTCTCGGCAGTTTCAGTAATTTTTTTCAAATCATCTTGGTTGTTAAACAAGATAGAAGATGTATATGTTGCATCTTTACCTTTTTTTAGTTCACCGCTAACCATATAAACATTCTGTTCGGGTTGAATAGTTAACGTTTTTAAATCGCCTTTTTCAAGCTTCGTCATAAACTCGTTATATGTAAGCTGTTTTGGTGATTGTCCATTGCCATTAATGAACTGGAAAACACCAAATAGGACGATAGCTAAAAGCGCGATCATTAATATATTTCGAAAAGCTTTTTGCATTCAATTTGTCCTCCTACTCAATTAATAAAACTAACAAAAATTTTACCATATTTGTAATTTCTTACGCTAGTAATTAACCTTAATTATACGCATCATTGGTATATTTCTGGTTTAAGCGTACCAATGTAAGGTAAGTTACGATATTTCTCTGCAAAATCAAGGCCATATCCTACTACAAATTCATCAGGAATTTTTTCGCCTACATATTTAGCTTCAATAGCTACTTTACGTTTCATCGGTTTATCTAATAATGTTACGATTTCAATAGATTTAACATTTCTATATTTCAATAAATCGACTATAGAATTTAATGTCGTACCCGTTTCTAAAATGTCTTCAATAATAATGACATCTCTATTTTCTACTGAAGTACTTAAATCTTTTAAAATTTTAACTTCTCCCGTTGATTCCGTACCACCATGATAACTAGATACATCCATGAAATCTAATTCAATATGCGTATCAATGTATTTTACTAAATCAGCCATAAACATGATTGAACCTTTTAAAATACCAACACAAATAGGTGTCTTTCCATTATAATCTTCAGTGATTTGCTTTCCTAATGTTTTGCATCTTTCTTGAATCTGTTCCTCTGATAATACAACAGACTTAATCGAATCATTCATTAAAGTCATCTCCAATATAAGTAATAGTTAATGCGTTTTTAAAGTTAGAATCTATCCAAAAGTCACCAATTGCAATAATAACATCACCATGTAAAATAATTGGACAATTGTTTCGTTTATGTATGTCTATCTTGTTGTCAATCATGATTCTGTTAACTTTTTTGTGATGTTTATTTCCCCGGTTATAATACTGAATACGATCTCCAGACAATCTCGTTCTTACAAATAAAGGCGATGCTATGTCGTTCGCTTTAATTAACCAATTCCCAAATACATATTGTTCATTACGATTTATAAATATAGAATTTGCATTGAACTCAATATCTTCACATAGTAATAATTTATCATATGCAACAATAAACTGCCAATCATCAGATATATGAAAGATGGATTGTTTTTCAAAATTGTCAAATATACTCATCCATTCTTTATAAGCCTTAACGCTGAATCTTTGCTGCACATATGTTTCTAGCAATTGATCTAATACTTGTGTTTTAACTAAAGGGTTTAACTGATTAAATGCGAATCTATTAATCACTACTTTATCTAGTTGCTGAACTTCATTATTTATAAATGCTTTAGCTTGATCAATAATTAAACTTCTTGCATCGTTCATCCATTGATTTAAATCGAGTAAATGTCCTGTTGAAAAATCTTCTCGTTGCTCTATAACCGGTAATATTTCATTGCGTATATAATTGCGTGTATATTTATTATCGTTATTTGAAGCATCTTCAAAATAACGAAATGCAAATTCTTGCTGATATTTCTTTAGTGTTGCTTTAGATACATTTAAAAATGGTCTGCAAATAACATAATCATTTCTTTTTTGAACTTGATTGATGCCTAATGAAGCACGGCCAATTCTTCCAGTAAATAATCGATATGATATTGTTTCTTTTTGATCATCTAAGTGATGTGCTGTTAATAACACGTCACTCTGAGTGCGTTGCATCATTTCATCAAACCATTCATACCTTATCTTTCTAGATACATCTTGTATGCTTTTATTTCGATTAACAACTTCGCTTAAATCTAGTGTTCTAATATATATTTTAATGTTATGTTCTTTACAATATTGTTCAATAAATTCCGCTTCTTCTTTTGACTCTGACCTTAAACCATGATTAACATGTAAACAAATTAAATGATGATATGTGTGCTTGTATGTTGTATTTAACATGTGTAATAGCGACATACTATCTATCCCAGTCGAAACAGCCAATGCTAAATTATCATTTTCATTCCAAGTTATATCAAGCATTGTTACACACCTCAATTTTAAAAATTCACTTGATCTGTTCAAAATAAAAAGAGGCTCAACTAATTAGCCTCTTTTTATTATAATCAATTATCGTTTTGCACCTTTTCCACCACGACGTGATTCAGTTTGTCTTTTAATAGACGTCAACTTATCTTCACTATCTTTCAAAAAGTTTGTTAATTTCTTCTCAAAATCTTCAGGCTTTGGCTCTTTCTTTGGAGCTTGACGTTTTGGACGTTCTTTAGCTTTTTTTATAGACAAACTAATTTTCCCATCGTCGGCTACTGTTAATACTTTTACTTCTACTTCGTCGCCTACAGTTAAATGGTCATTTACGTTCTCGACGTAGTTATCAGCAACTTCACTGATGTGCACAAGGCCACTTTTACCTTCAGGTAATTCTACAAATGCACCAAAATTCTTAATACCTGTAACTTTCCCTTTGACTTTATTGCCTACTTCAATTGACATATTATTACTGTATCCTCCTGATATAATTTCACTTTAACCTTATTATATGCTTCTATACAAAATTATACAACGTCATATATAGATTATTTATCATTTTTCCGATTCTTTTTTCTCTTCTGGTAATTTAAATATTATTTCACCATCATTACTTAAGAAGTATTCACTTCTTGCAAGCTTTTCAATATATTCTTTATCATTAAGTCGTTTAATTTGTTCTTTTAACTCGATTTCTTTATCTTGCATTTTTTCATATGTTACAGCTTTCTCTTTACGCTCTTGCACTAATTCATCATTACGATTTTTTTGAAGAACCAACATGATAATCATGATAAGAATCATTAACAATAATACTCCACCAAATAAGGTTAGTCGCTTTCGTACCACTTGGCGCGTTTTATTGACAGTCTTCTTTCGTTTATTTTGAGACTGCGTAAATTCATTATCTAGATTTTTAATTTTTTGCGCCATATACGTACCTCCTTATTTATAAAGAATCTTGTATTTTTTCTTCTTTGATTACTTCAAACATCGTCTTAGCATTTTCTTTATTTGCATGCTCAGACAATCCTGTTACTTTCACAACGATAATTCTATTTCCAAGTCTTATTTCTAGTTCGTCTTCTACACTTACCACTGTTCCTGCTTTAGCAGTTTGACCATTCACTTTAACTCTACCTTGGTCACTTACTTCCTTCGCAAGCGTACGACGTTTAATTAGTCTAGATACTTTTAAATACTTATCTAATCTCAAATTGTTAAGTCTCCTTTGTTTATAAATTCTTTTAGTCCATCTTCTCCAAGACCCTCTAATTTGGTTTTATCATACAGCTTCAAAAAGTAATCAGCAAATATTTTTTCTAATTTCTCGCGTTCTACTTTACCTTCTTTAATTTTTTCACTTTGCCAAATTCGATTAAGGTCTTCAATATCATTGGCTTCTTGATCTGAAAAGACATGTGGATGTCTACGGATCATCTTACTTGTTAGTTCTTGTACCACTTCTCTAACATCAAAGAAGCCTTCTTTTTTACCTATAGAAGCATGCAACATTACTTGTAATAAGATATCGCCAAGCTCCTCTACCATATGATCAATATCTTCTTCATCAATTGCTTCAATCAATTCAAACGCTTCTTCAATAATATAACGTTTTAAGGAATCGTGCGTCTGCACTTTATCCCATGGACAACCATCTTCAGATACAAGTGTATCAATCGTATGTTCTAAATATTGGAAATCGTTATACATTTGATGTTCTTCTAAAATCTTAGGAACAAATAAACTCGTCAAATTAGATAATTCAGCATGATGATCCATTTCGTATAAAGGACAAGTTATAACATCCGCTTCACCCAATCGAGCGTTAGACACGATCATGACTTCATGCTCGTCAGGATATCTTTCCATTAATGTCACTTTTATATCTGAAGCAACTAATTGGTCATACACTTGAGTAATAATCGTATTTGTTCTTACATTTAATGTTGTTTCAGATAAATTAGTTCCATCTAATAATGTAAAGCCATCATTGGGATCAATGTTAACTGCTCTAAACATATCATCTAAAAAGCTTTTTCCTCCAAGAATTTTTACATTTGGGAACTTTTCTAACAGAAGTTGTGTCGTTGTTTCTGCAACTGATGGGTCACCAGGAACAGCATAAATGACATCTTCAGTTTCAGCTTTTTCAATTAATGTATCTACTATTTCCGTATATACATTAATAAAGTCGTCATGCTTTTCATAAACACTGTCAAAGCTTTTCCAGTTTATATCCTTTAATTCATTTATGACTGGATGTTCTAATGTCCTCGCATATACTGTGTCAACAGACTGCAGTTTACGATAGACACCCATAGGTAATTCATCAATACTATAATTACCTAAGCCAACAACTACAATTTGTTGTGCCATGATTTAATTACTCCTTTATTATTTTATCCATTAAAGGTAAATGTTTCCATTCATCTTTTATTAGTATTTTCATCTTTATTATACCTATTATGACTACAATTACGCCAACAATACCCGCCACTAACATTAAAGCTAAATTAGTTAATCTTGAATCTGCCGGTATCAGTAGTATTATTTGTACAAATACCGACATAATTATCAGAAGTGACATAACTTTAACGATAAATAATCCCATGTTTTGAATTTGATAAAGCTTCATTACAAATACATGCAAGACTATTGTGTAGATCGCTAATGACAACACCGTTGATAAGCTTGCTCCCAGTATGCCAAATTGCAACACAAATATATAATTTCCTACCACTTTCGTAATAAGCCCTACAAGTAACGCTGTAAATAATACCCTTCTTTTTAACTTCACTTGTAATAAAGCGGTATACATAATAATAAATGTGACAAATACGACAGCAAGCATAAAGATGCTTAATGTTCCGGTTAATTCATTTGTCTTGAAGAAGACTTTATTAAGAAGTGGCAATAAATTGATTAAACCGATTGCCGCCGCCATACTAAACAACACAGTTATTTTTAAAGAAGTGTTAGCATACTCATTCACAAGCTTCGTATTTTTCTTTTGCAATTGTTCCGTTAGTAACGGAATTAAGACAAAACTAAACGTTGTCGTGATAATAAGCCCCATCTGAATAAGGGAAGCACCTCTATCAAACACACCTTTTACTTTTATACTTTCGTGAAAAGAATATCCTGTTTCTTGAAGCAGATGAATTAGCGTAAACGAATCTACAATTTGCCATAAAATAAGTATCAAATAAGAAATTGCATACAAAACGGTCATCGTTATAATATTCTGAGTATCTTTCAACTTTATTTCCCAGGAAAATTGTAATTTAGGCTTTCTCTTAAACCAAAAGTAAACAACAACACAGCTTAACCCTAACACTGAGCCGCCAATAGCTAATGTGCCAGCTTGATAAATAGAGATATCCATTGCTACAAAAAGAATGATAGCAAATAATATGACACTCACCCTTAGTACTTGATCAATGACTTGAGAGATCGCAATCATATTCATTCGATGGTTCATCTGATAATATCCACGAACCATCGAGATAAAAACGAGTGGTAACATTGCCAAACTAGCCATTCTAATCATAGGCGTTAAATTGGCGTCACCCATCAATTCACTTATAAACCGAGCACTAAGAAATATGACTAACCCAAGCAAGAAACATACAATTTGTAAGAACCAAAACATCCCAACAATCTCAGACTGTCTTCTTTTAGTCATCCAACCACTCATAACACTTGGTAAAGCGTTTAAACTTACCACACTCACTATTGCTACAAGAGGATATACTTGTTGATAAGCATATAATCCTTCATCACCTAGCACATTTTGATAAGGCACTCTATATATCGCACTTAATATTTTCACTATGACCATTGTGCCTGTTAACAGCAATACACTATTAAAAATAGGTTTAGATTGTGTCATCGTCTACCAAACTTTCGTTTATCACTTTAGTTAAGAATTTTAAATCATCCATCCATTGTTTCGTTTTTTGTAATTTAAATACCATTCGATTATCTGCTACTGCTATTTTCAACTTTCTACCTAGAGGTTCAGTCACTTTGAATAGTACATCACCTTTTAAATGATTAGTCGTATATTCAGATGCTGTTAATTGTATTGTTTTAGCGACTTCTTTAATTTCTGTAATACCGAAATGAATACCGTTCAACCTAATTTCGACAACGTCTAATAATCGTTGCACTTCTACTGGATATTCTCCAAAACGATCCATTAATTCATCTTTTATATCTTCAAGCTGACTATGTGTCGTGATAGATCTTAATTTTTTATACATTTCAATTTTAGCTTGTTCATTTTTAATATATTCAGCTGGAATATATGCGTCTATTTTAATATCGACTTCTAATTGCGGTACTTCAGATTCAGGTTCAATACCTCGCTTCACATTAACTGCTTCTTCTAACATTTGAGAATACAAGTCGTAACCTACAGAATCTATAAATCCGTGTTGTTGACTACCTAAGAGGTTACCTGCGCCACGAATATTCAAATCTCGCATTGCAATTTTAAAGCCAGAACCTAATTCAGTAAACTCTTTAATGGCTTGTAGCCTTTGTTCCGCAACTTCTGTTAACACTTTATTTTGTTCATGTAGAAAATATGCATAACCAATTCGACTCGAACGGCCAACTCTTCCTCGTAATTGATACAACTGACTTAGTCCAAATCTATTTGCATCTTCTATAATTAATGTATTAGCATTCGGAACGTCTACACCTGTTTCGATAATGGTTGTCGTAACAAGAATATCATATTCTCCACCTACAAAATTCAGCATTGTTTCTTCTAGTTCACGTTCTGACATTTGTCCATGTGCAACACCTATTCTTGCGTTCGGCATTAACATGGATAACTGTTCGCTTTTTTGGTAGATAGACTGCACTCTGTTGTACAAATAGAAAGCTTGCCCACCTCTTGAAACCTCTCGCTCAAGTGCTTCTTTTACAAAGTTCATATTTTGCTCTAACACATATGTTTGAACTGGAAATCTATTTTCAGGTGGCGTTTCAATAACTGATAAATCTCTCACACCTAATAAGCTCATATGAAGCGTTCTCGGTATTGGTGTTGCTGTTAATGTCAGCACATCTACATTTGTTTTTAATGCTTTAATTCGTTCTTTATGTTTCACACCAAATCTTTGCTCTTCATCAACAACTAACAGTCCTAAATCTTTATATTCTACATCTTTACTTAATAGTTTATGCGTACCTACAACAATATCTACAAAGCCTGATTTAATACCTTCTTTAGTTTCTTTTACTTGTTTTGGCGTTCTGAATCGACTCATCATTTGTATTTCTACAGGATATTCTTGCATACGTTCTCTAAATGTTTCAAAGTGTTGCTGTGCAAGGATTGTGGTCGGCACTAGTATGGCAACTTGCTTGCCTTCTAAGACAGCTTTAAATGCAGCTCGAATAGCTACTTCAGTCTTACCGTAACCTACATCGCCACATAGCAGTCTATCCATCGGTCTTCTTTTTTCCATATCGGCTTTGATTTCTTCTAAAGAAGTCACTTGGTCAGGTGTAGGTTCATAAGGAAAGTCCATTTCAAATGTCATTTGTTCTTCGTTATCAGGACCATATTGATATCCTTCAACTTGCTCGCGCTCTTGATACAGCTTCAACAATTCATCTGCAATATCTTCAACATTTTTTTGTACTTTCGCTTTAGTTTTCTTCCACTCAGTACCACCAAGTTTATTAACTTTTGGTACTTTATCATCTGAACCAACAAATTTTTGAACATCATTCATTTGGTCAACAGGCACAAATAATTGATCCGTACCTTTATACTGAATTTTAATATAATCTTTGTGTATACGAGAAACTTCTAAAGTTTCAACACCTAAGTATTTACCGACACCGTGATGAACATGTACAACGTAATCTCCAACATTAAGCTCTTGGTATGATTTTATTTTTTCTGCATTAGATAATTTTTGTCTTCTTTTAGATTGTTTACGTTCACGCGCTTTGAATAATTCTTTTTCCGTGACAACAACCAATTTCATATAAGGCAGTTCGAACCCTTCTGATAAAGCACCGTCCGTTACAACAGCTTGACCTCTTTCACCAACTTGTTCTACCCTATCGATTACTGTTGGTATCTTCATATCAGTTAACATACCTTGAATTTTAGACTTTCTCGTTTCAGATTCAGCCAATAGAACAACTGTAAATCCTTGTTTCATAAATCGGTCAAATTCTGATTGCATAATGTCATACTGTCCGTAAAACCTTTGAACTGGTTTACATGAAAACTTAACCATCTCTTCGATTTCAACTGGCATACTCGCTGTAAATAAAGTGAAATAAGCAACTTTATGCTGATTCAATAAATCAGTAAAAGCATTCTCAGCAATGAAGCGTTGTCCTATAAAACCTTGACCCGATTCAATAAGAGATTGTGTAAACTCTTCAATTTCAACATCTAAAGCATTCTCTGTTTCCTTGATTCGATTATATTCATCTACAACAATCAGTGCATCTTCAGCTAAATAATCTGTAAAAGTTGTAACCTCATCATACATAAACGCTATAACACGTCTCAAAATTTGATGATCTTTCAATTCATCACTTTGCATCAAGATATTTTGATATGTATCTTTTAAATCTGCGCGCATTTCAGTCGGTAATTTTTGTCGAGTTTTTTCATATGAATCTTCCATACGTTCTGATAGTTGATTGATTTGTTCACTTGTGAAAATATAATCACTTGCAGTTGTAATTTCAACTTGTTCAACATTCCCTAAAGAACGTTGTGTTTCGACATCAAACAGCCTCATACCATCAACTTCCGTATCAAATAACTCGATACGAACTGGGTCAGCTGTTACTGGATAAATGTCAATTAAGCCACCACGAATAGAAAATTCACCAATTGTCGAAACTAATGATTGTCTCTTGTAGCCCATATCAACTAGTTGTTTAGCCCACTCATCTAAATCAATGTCGTCACCAATTTTAATAGATTTGTAGTGTTCATTCCAAATATTTTTTGGCGTTAATTGCTTTTTCAAGCCATTAATAGGCACGATAAATAGACCCTTCTTGCCTTGTGCAAGATGGGTTAATGTTCTAATTCTTTCACTCATTAAATCTGGACTTTGTGTTGAAAATGCTTCTATCATAATATCTTGCACAGGGAACTTAAATACTTCTTCTGAAGGTAGTAATTGCAGGATGTCTGCTTCTAATTTATCCGCTTGATACAAGTTGTTTGTCACAATAACTAATTGCTTATCATTTTTAAGGTATTG
Organism: Mammaliicoccus sp. F-M27; assembly: GCF_022387115.1. NCBI lineage: Bacteria > Bacillati > Bacillota > Bacilli > Caryophanales > Staphylococcaceae > Mammaliicoccus > Mammaliicoccus sp. F-M27. The sequence goes on from NZ_JAJNIE010000018.1 coordinate 17,565, forward strand.
TTCTAAAATAAGCAATGCTTTACTCGATTGATTCAATCCAGTAATCAGTATGTTTTTGTCACCAAAAATATGTTCTAAATCTTGAAATCGTTCATCTGCTTGTATGATTTCGTGAATAACATGCTTCATTTTATCTCACCATTATACTGGTTCATTACATTCTGAAAAGTTTCCCCTTTAATTAAAGCTTCACAAGCATCAGCTGCGCGCTCGATCACTTTTTCCATTGTGATCATTTCATCGTCAGAGAACTTTTGAAGCACATAACTAGGTACACTCATACCATTTGTTGGACGATCAATTCCGATTCTTATTCTATCAAATTGATCTGTTCCTAAATGTTGAATTAATGACTTTATACCATTATGGCCACCAGCACTTCCTTTCTGACGTAACCTCAAACGTCCTTGAGATTGGTCCATATCATCGTAAAGTACCACTAAGTCTTCAATGTCTACGTTGTAATAATCCATAAGTGGTCTTACAGCTTCTCCTGATAAATTCATAAAAGTCATAGGTTCAATTAACATGACTTTTTCTCCATTTATTAATCCTATTGTATATGCACCGTTAAATTTTTGTTTATCTATTTGTAATTGATGGCGTTTAAGAAGCTCATCTACTACTTCAAATCCAATGTTATGACGTGTACGGTCATATTTTTTTCCGATATTTCCAAGTCCAACAATACATTTCATGTTGTAACCTCCATATTAATACTAAGTATATATTATAGCATTTTTATAATTATTTTCATCTAACTATACTCAAATAAAAAAACCCAACACATAAGTGTTGGGTTTTAGTTGTTTAGAAGATTACTTTCTTATTCAGCGTCTTCTGCTGATACTGCGTTAGCTTCTTCAGCTGCAGTTTCTTCAGCATCTTCAGCAGGCTCATCTGTTGGAGGAACTACTGTTACAACTGCATCTTCTTTATCGTTTTCGATAGAGTATTTATTAGTTGCATCTAAGTCACCTACTAAGTAACTATCGCCAATTCCTAATTCTGTAATATCAACTTCGATATTTTCAGGAATTGCATCTGGAGTAGTTGTAACTTGTAAGTCGAATAATGGTTGTTGAACTACGCCACCTTCAGAAGCACCAACTGCTTCACCTACTAATACTACAGGTACATCAACAGTTAATTCTTCTTTCATGTTAATTGCTAAGAAATCAACATGTGTGATTTGGTTTTTAAGAGAATCAAATTGATAATCTGAAACCATAACTTTGATCGTTTTAGAACCAACGCCTAATTCGATAACACCGTTACGTCCAACTTCACGAATTGTTTTGATGAATTCAATTTCATCAACTTTTACAGATGTATTTTTAGCACCGTAACCGTATACTACTGCTGGAATAATACCTGAAGTTCTTAATTTACGTAAACTAGAACGAGTTTGTTTACCTTGACGGATAACTGACTTTAATGAAGCCATTATCTTTTCCACCTTTCATATATGCGCAATATGCGCTCCTACACTCACCCATCAACAATAAATGTTGCTTGTAAGTGGTTATTTAGTCCATTAAAATGAACCGTTTGTTATTATACACGATTATTAAAAATTAATCAAATAGCACACTAACAGATTCTTGTTCATATACACGAACAATCGCTTGCGCTAATAATTCTGCTACTGATAATTCTTTAACATTAGATGGTTTTCTATCTTCTGGTAATTGTATAGAGTTTGTAACTACTAATTCTTTAATTTGAGAATTTTCAATACGTTCTTTTGCCGGTCCTGATAATACAGGATGCGTACAACAAGCATATACTTCTTTTGCACCTTTTTTAATAAGTGCATCAGCCGCTAATGTAATCGTTCCAGCTGTATCAATAATATCATCGATAATGATAGCAGTCTTACCATCAATATCTCCGACGATATTCATCACTTCTGCGACATTAGGTTTTGGACGACGTTTGTCAATAATTGCTATAGGTGTTTTTAGACGGTCTGCCATTTTACGAGCTCTTGTTACCCCACCATGATCAGGTGATACAACTACTGTTGTTTCAGGGTCTAAACCTTTTTCAAAGAAGTAGTTAGATAAGATTGGTACGCCCATTAAATGATCAATCGGTATATCAAAGAACCCTTGAATTTGAGGAGCATGTAAATCAAGTGCAATCATTCTGCTAGCACCCGCTTTTTCAATAATGTTTGCCACAAGTTTCGCTGTGATTGGTTCACGGCTTCTTGCTTTGCGGTCTTGTCTAGCATAGCCATAATAAGGCATTACGATATTAATGTTTGCAGCTGATGCACGTTTACAAGCATCAATCATAATTAATAATTCCATCAAGTGTTCATTTACTGGATTTGATGTTGGTTGAATTATAAATACATCACAACCACGGATACTTTCTTCAATATTGATTTGAACCTCACCATCAGCAAACCTTTTAACAGTAGATTTTCCTAGTGGAATTCCTACTAAATTTGCAACCTCTTGTGCTAAAGGCTGATTACCTTCAAGTGAAAATATTTTTAATGAAGAGTTCTTATATTCAGTATTCAACATTTCTGTACCTCCGATATCATTTTGACTCATGTTTTGACGGCTCCTTTTATTTCGTTTTATAGTATCCTTCTTTTGTAGTTTGTCTAGCACGACCTAGTGCCAAACTTTCATCAGGTACATCATCTGTAATTGTTGAACCTGCTGCTATGAATGCTCCATCTCCCACTTCTACTGGTGCAACTAGATTTGAATTACATCCAATAAACGCATCATCTCCTATAATCGTACGGAATTTATTAACCCCGTCATAATTAACAGTTATTGAACCACAGCCAATATTTGTTCTTGCACCTACTTCTGCATCACCAATATAGCTTAAGTGAGAAACTTTGGCGCCGTCTTTCAAGACTGCTTTCTTAGTCTCTACGAAGTTACCAATTTTCGTCTCTTTACCTAGCTCGGAACCTGGTCTTAATTGTGCAAAAGGTCCAACTGTAGAAAATTCACCTACAACCGAATCTGTTATAACAGATTGTTTAATTGTAGCATCATCTTTAATTGTACTATTTTTGATGTCAGAATTCATTCCTATCGTAACATTTTTTCCTATAATTGTTTTACCATTAATGCTTGTACCTGGTTCAATAACAGTGTCCTCACCAATTACAACATGTTTACCTATATAAGTCGTAGCCGGATCAACAATTGTCACACCATTTATCATATGTTGTAAATTTATTCTTTCTTTCATCTTTTGTTCAGCTTTTGCTAATTGTACTCTGTCGTTCACACCCATAATACCATCTACATCATCTGTAATATAAGCTGATACTTTTTCATCTTCTTCTTTTAAAATGCGAATAACATCTGGTAAATAATATTCACCTTGTGAATTGTCATTATTTACTTTTTCTAAAGTTTCAAATAATTTTTGATTATCAAATGCAAAAATTCCAGAACTAATTTCATTTACTTCAGCTTGTTCTGCAGTAGCATCTTTTTGTTCAACAATGCCTGAAACCTGACCATCATTACCACGAATAATTCTGCCATAACCGAATGGATCGTTTACCTTTGCAGATAGTACAGTAGCGACAGCATTTTCAGATTCATGAAATGTTAAAAGTGCATGAATTGTTTCATCACTGATTAATGGTGTGTCACCACACACTACAATTGTCGTTCCTTTTTTATTTCCTAATATATCTTTAGCAGTCTTAACTGCATGAGCCGTTCCTAATTGTTCTTCTTGATGTACAAACTGAGATGCATGACCGATCGTTTCTTTAACTTTTTCTGCTCCATGTCCAACAACTGTAACAACCGTTTCTACACCAGCGTTTTTGACACTATCAATAACATGTTGAACCATAGCTTCGCCAGCCACTGGATGTAAAACTTTGTAAAGTTTAGATTTCATTCTTGTCCCTTTACCAGCAGCTAATACGACTGCATATTTTTGCATTGCAAATACCTCCATTTATACACACTTTAGTCTATTATAATTTAATCTACATATGACTATCAAGGAAGAGTTATTTTTATATGAATTAATTTGGTGTAAATAACACTTCTTATTACAATATTATAGAAAATCACATAAAAAAACTGTCGCAAAGTTTCGAGGCTTTGTCGACAGTTAAATAAAATCCAACGAAATTGTATCGTTTTGATTGGTTATACTTCTTTTTCGTCTTCGTTTTCGTTTTTATCTTCATTTTCATTTTCATTTTCTTCATTCTCTGATTTAGACGCTTCTTGAGCAGATTTAGGAATGATTACTTCATCAGTTTCATCATAAACTTTCATAACCGCTTCTTGTATTTCTTGTCTCATTTCAGAGTTAATAGGATGCGCAATATCTCTAAACTCCCCATCAGGCGTACGTTTACTTGGCATAGCAACAAATAGCCCTGAATTTCCCTCAATCACTCTTAAATCGTGAATGACAAAGGCATCGTCTAATGTAATTGAAACTAATGCCTTCATTCTTCCATCTGTTTGAATTTTTCTTAATCTCACATCTGTTACCTTCATGATTTCTGTGCCCCCTGTTTCGTCTATTTAAAGCAGCATCATATTAATTGAAGTTAGTTATTTTATTTTAGCGATCATTTCAATCTCAACTTTTACATCTTTAGGTAAACGTGCTACTTCCACACAACTTCTAGCAGGCAAATGCTCATCAAAATATTCTCCGTATACTGAGTTGATGTCTTGGAAATCATTCATATCTTTTATAAAGATTAATGATTTAACGACACTATCTAACGTCGCGCCACTCTCTTCAAGTACTGTTTTTAAATTCTCAAGTACTTGTTTAGTTTGTGCTTTAACATCATCTGATACGATTTCACCTTGCTGATTCAATGGTATTTGACCTGAAGTAAATACTAAATTATCTACTACTACTGCATGGCAATATGGTCCTAATGCTTCTGGAGCGTTTGCTGAGTTAATACTTTTCATGTTGAATACCTCTCCTTTTAATTAAATCTTTTTAAACAGTTGCCTTCTTCTACTGAAAATTGTTGATTGTATTCGTCTACGTCAGATAATCTCACTAAAGATGTATAATCTTCAATCAATCGATGTTTAACTTCTTTTGATTCTACAAGTACTGATACCCCTTTTACTGTAGCTTTAAACTCATTCATCAAATTGATTACGCCATTTATAGAGCCGCCTGCTCTCATGAAGTCATCGACGATTAATACATTCGAATATTCATCTAATGTTCTTTTAGATAAAACCATTGTTTCAATTTTCCTCGATGAACCTGAAACATAGTTAATTGACACTGTTGACCCTTCAGTCACTTTATTATCTTTTCTTATGACAACAACTGGCAAATTAAGCACTTTTGCGACTGCGTTAGCTAAAGAAATCCCTTTAGTCGCTATTGTAACTACCGCATCAAGTTCTTCATCCATGTACATTGTAGCTATCAATTCTCCAACTTGATTCAACAGCTTAGGATTACCTACTAAATCTGACATGAATAAATAGCCGCCTGGCAATAGCCTTTCTTTCTCTTTTAGCAACTCACACAATCTTGCTATCAGTTCACGCGCTTCTTCAACGTACATTTTAGGCCGATAAGTAACACCGCCACTTGCTCCTGCAGTTGTTTCGATAATGCCAAGTCTTTCAGCATTAAACGTTTCTTTGATAATTTGTATGTCTTCACTAATAGATGACTTAGCCTGACCAAAATGATTAACAAAATAAGTCAACGGCACTAATTCATTCGGATGTTTCAATAAATATTGTGTCATATAAACGATTCGTTCACTTCGTTTAAAACGCATTTATAAAACTCCAATCTCTACTACGTATTTTAAGCATAATTATACTATAACTATAAGCGTTCTACAAAATCACCCAAGAAGACGTGCAATATACACATCATGACAACAACCCATTAAAGCGTTGTATACTTGCTTAGCTTGTCTTTCCTTTTGTACAAACCCATATATAGTTGGTCCGCTTCCACTCATCAGTGCAGCATCAACTCCACTGTTTTTCATTGTATTCTTTAATTTCTCTACTTCTGGATACAACTTCATTGTGACTTTTTCAAGGCTATTGCCAAGAGATTGGCACAGCAATTCATAGTTATTATTTTCTATCGCATCTAGGCAGTCTTGCGTACGCACTTCAACTTTCTCATTCAAATCTAATGCACCATATATTTCTGGTGTTGAAACACCGATATCTGGTTTAGCAATCACAACCCATGCTGAAGGCGGTTTCGGAAGATGAGTGATTTGCTCACCTCTTCCTTGGCATAATGCGGTCTTACCATAAATACAAAAAGCTATGTCCGATCCAATTTCTGCTGCCAATTCACTTAGAACTTCTAGTGACTCATTAATCTCCCAGAGCTCATTTAGGCCTCTGAATGTTGCAGCTGCATCGCTTGAACCACCTGCTAATCCAGCAGAAATGGGTATACTTTTTTCTAATGAAATCTTTACACCCTTTTTAATATTGTATTTATCTTGCATCAATTTCGCTGCTTTATATGCTAAATTTCTATGATCGCTTGGAACGAAATTATGTTCAACATCGATTATGATTTCACCGTCATCTCTACTTTCGAAAGTTAATCGGTCGTTTAAATCGACAGTCGTCATGATCATCTCTACTTCATGATAACCATCATCACGTTTGTACAATGTATCTAGCGTTAAATTAATTTTTGCTGGTGCAGTCTCATAAATCATATACTTGCCCTCTCTAAAACTTATTATTATGATTTTACCATAAATAAAAGTTAGAAAGTATTAGCTTTAAGCTATTTTTTGCATAATAAAAAACCCTACGCCATATCACAGTCATATCGCGTAGAGTTTTTTATTACATACCTTTAAATTATTGAACTATAAATTCTTCTTTAAGTTCGTTCATAAAAGTTACTTGGACATTCTCAGTTAATACATCAGTGTATGTATAAGATACACGCTCAAAATTATGTTTCTCTTGATCTAATTCGACCACGAAAACTGATGGATACGTTTCCTTAAGCACACCACTTCGCTCAATTAACTTCTTACGTCCTCCATTAGCTTTAAGTACAATACGATTTCCTAATTGACAATCCAATATTTTTTTGATGTCTACTAAAGTCTTCGGCATATTGCCCTCACCTCGCTATAAATAAAATTATACTACGAAAGCAAGGTTTTGTCAAATAATCTTAAATTTTATCAATTAGGGAAAGTATTGTCAATATATTTACACAGATAAATTAGGGTATTTTTTCAAATTGTTGCAAAGATGTGCATATTCTTGTATTGTTAACGTTTCTCCGCGTCGCTTAGGGTCTATGTTTGAATCGTTTAACCACTCAACAATTTCTTCTTTATGCGCCTTGCCTTCTTTGATTGTACTAATATAATTGTTCAAAATTGTTTTTCTTCGTTGTGCAAATCCACCTTTTGAAAGCGTGAATAACAATTTTTCATCTTCCACCTCAACAATAGGTTCCTTGCGTGTAGTCAATTTGATTACTATTGAATCGACATTAGGTGGTGGCATGAAGACCGTCTTAGGGACCACTAAAACGCGCTCAGTTTCAGTGTAATACTGACAAGCAATAGATAGCGACCCATAACTTTTACTACCTACTTGGGCATTTAAACGTTCTCCCACTTCTTTTTGCATCATCACAACGTAACCATCGATTGGTAAATGATTTTCTAGTAAATTCATGAGTATAGGCGTAGTAATATAATAAGGTAAGTTTGCTACCAACATGATTTTATCGCAATCTTGTAAATGCTTGTCTATTTCTTCCTTAACGTTCGCTTTAAGTATATCTTCATTTACGATTGTTACGTTATTATATGGACTTAATGTATCTTCCAAAACAGGTATCAGTCTTTGGTCGATTTCAAAAGCCAATACTTTTTTTGCAGATCTCGCTAATTGTTCTGTAAGAGACCCCATACCAGGACCTACTTCGATTACACCTGTATTTTCATCAATATCACTAGCTGAAATGATTTTTTGTATGATATTCGTATCAATTAGAAAATTCTGACCTAAGCTCTTTTTGAATTTAAAGCCATATTGGTCGAGCAATGCCTTTGTACGTTTAGGTGTTGCTATATCTTTATCGTTCATGATGTCCCTCCTTTTTATATCCAAGCGCTTCTTTTACATCTTTTTCAGTATAACCGAAGGCATTTAATTTGTTTAGCAATTGTTTACCATTTGAATGGCCAATATTTAATTTGCTACACAGTATTTCTCTTTTTCTTCGGGAATCAGGACCTATTATTAACCCTAAATCAATTAAGACTGCTTTATCAATCGTTTCAATGTTTGCTTCCAATGGAGAGCTGACATTCATAAGTGCATTTTTAACTGTGTCTACAGATGCATGTTCAACACCAATTTTCCCTCTTTTGTTTTTAGCTTTTTCCCGTGGAATAAATGCGTGTTTAACACTTGGGATATATTGCTTAATCGTATTTCTAATTTTATCACCCGGGAAGTCAGGATCCGTTAATACAATGACACCACGTTTTTCATGAGCTTGTTTTATTACTTCAAGTGTTTCTTTCGATATTGCCGATCCATTCGTTTCAATCGTATCGCAATCTACAGCACGTTTAACATTAACTGTATCATCACGACCTTCTACCACAACAAATTCATTTATCTTCATGATATCTTCCTTCTTTTAAAGATGCCCCAAAACCACAGTTTTGGGGCATCTAATTTTATAATTTAAATAGTCTTTCTGCATTTTGTGTAGTTGCTTCACATACTTCTTCATATGAGATGCCTCTTAATTCGGCAATTTGTTCAGCAACAAGTTTAACACGCGCAGGCTCATTTCTTTTTCCTCTATAAGGATGCGGTGATAAATATGGTGCATCCGTTTCAACTAGCAATCTATCTAAAGGTACGTGTTGTGCTACTTCTTTAGGTTGTTTAGCATTTTTAAAAGTAACTGGTCCTCCTAATGAAATATAAAAATTCATTTTTAGTATTTCATCAGCTATTTCATTCGAACCACTGAAACTATGCATGATACCGCCTATTTCACTTGCATTTTCTTCTTTCAAAATATCCACACAATCTTGTGTAGCTTCTCTATTATGAATAATGATCGGCAGTTGAACTCGTTTAGCTAACGCTATTTGCTTCCTAAACACTTCTTTTTGGACATCTTTAGGTGATTTGTCCCAGTGATAGTCTAGTCCCATTTCACCTATGCCGATTATTTTAGGGTGCTTAGATAGCTTTTCAATCCACTCTAAACGTTCTTCAGTGCAGTCGATCGCATCGACAGGATGCCAACCAATAATTCCATATATGAACTCATATTCGTCGATTAACTTCATTGTTCTTTCGATTGTTTTTGTATCAAATCCAACAACGAACATTCTGTCGATTCCTTCTTCTAATGCTCTGTCTATAACTTCTTGTAAATCCTCATCATATTGATCAGCATTTAAATGGACATGTGTATCTATTAGCATTCGAATCTTCCTTCCAATTATTACTTAATGATAGATCCGTTTTGTATCGCATTTGGCAAGCTTATTAATGTTAGTGTGCCATCTTTTTCAGCTGATAAAATCATACCTTCTGATAACTCACCACGTAATTTTACAGGTTTTAAGTTGGTTACAACCGCAACTTTTTTACCAACGATATCTTCAGGTTTATAAAATTCAGCAATGCCTGAAACAATTTGTCTCTTTTCAAAGCCTAAATCCACTTTGATTTTCAACAATTTGTCTGATTTCTTAACGTAATCAGCGCCTATTACAGTTGCTGCTTTTATTTCCACTTTATCAAATTGATCGATTGTGATTTCTGCTTTAGATTTCACTTCTTCCTCTTCAGATGCTTTTGCAGTCTCTTCTTCTGCCTCAGGTAGCGTACCACCGTGCATAGAGTCTTTAATGAAAGCAACTTCTTGTTCAACATCTAATCTTGGGAAGATTGGTTCTGGTTTATCAATTACTTTAATTTCTTGATCGATTGCACCGTAAGCTTCAATACTTTCAAATGTATCAAGCTTACCTTTTGCCAAGTTTAATTGGCGGAAAATTTCATATGGTGCATGTGTTAAGAATGGACGTAATAATACAGCAGCAAATCTAATATTCTCAACTAAATGAATCATTACATTTTCTAACATTTCACGTTCGTTTTCATCTTTAGCAAGTACCCATGGTGTCGTTTCATCTATATATTTGTTTGTACGACTAATTAATTTCCATATCTCTGCTAAAGCAACTGAAAATTGCATGTTTTCCATAGCTGAATAGAATTTATCTTTTGTATCTAACGCCATTTGTTCCATTTCTTCATCAATTGGATGTAGTTTACCTTTATATTTAGGAAGGACACCGTTAAAGTATTTGTTAACCATTGCAATTGTTCGGTTAACTAAGTTACCTAAATCATTTGCTAAATCATAATTTGTTCTTTCAACGAATGCTTCAGGTGTGAATACGCCATCTGCACCGAATGGTAACTCTCTCATTAAGTAATATCTTGTCGCATCTAACCCATATTTATCAATTAATACATTAGGGTCCACAACGTTACCTTTAGACTTACTCATTTTTCCGTCTTTCATTAATATCCAACCATGTGCAAATTCACGTTTTGGTAGCGGTAAGTCTAACGCCATTAATAAAATAGGCCAAATAATTGAGTGGAAACGAACGATTTCCTTAGCCATTAAGTGTACATCAGCTGGCCAATACTTTTTAAATAATTCGTCATCATCTGATAAGTAACCAAGCGCTGAAATATAGTTTACAAGCGCGTCAATCCACACGTATACAACGTGTTTAGGATTAGATGGTACTTTGATTCCCCAATCAAAAGTAGTTCTAGAAATAGCTAAATCTTCAAGACCAGGTTTAATGAAATTGTTGATCATTTCATTTTTACGAGAAATCGGCAAAATGAAATCTGGATTTTCATCAAAGAATTTCAATAATCTATCAGCATAATTATCCAATTTAAAGAAATAACTTTCCTCTTTAACAAGTTCTACTTCGTGACCTGAGTCAGGACTCTTACCACCGACAATTTTTCCATCTTCATAAACTGGATCGACAAGTTGAGTTTCCGTATAATAAGTTTCATCAGGTATAGAATACCAACCTTCGTACTCTCCTAAGTAAATGTCGCCTTGAGCTAATAATCTTTCAAAGACTTTTTCGACAACTTGCTTATGTCTTTTTTCAGTAGTACGAATAAAATCATCATTTGAAATATCTAATTTTTTCCATAAAGATTGGATACTCTCTATAATCCCATTTAAATATTCTATTTCAGATAAGCCCGCTTCTTTAGCTTTTTCTTGTATTTTTTGTCCATGTTCATCTGTACCTGTTAAATAATGAACATCATATCCTTGCAACCGTTTATATCTAGCAATTACATCACCAGCAACCGTTGTATACGCATGACCTATGTGTAAATTCCCGCTCGGATAATAAATCGGTGTCGTAATGTAAAAAGTCTCTTTCGTCATCGGCGTTTCCTCCTAATATCTTATCTATATAATATACCGAAAATTAAGCATTTTTTCAATATTGCCCTATTATGGTAAAGTACTTACAAATTGTTTTTATTTCAAAAATTAACCGTATGCAATATATTGTTTTATTGACATTTTCTTGAATTCATATTAGTATACTATTTATATAATTGTCGAACGAATGTCGAATTAGATAATTATGGATTTATTAAACGGAGGTAAAGAAATGAAATCAACTGGAATTGTGCGTAAAGTAGATGAACTAGGCCGTGTAGTAATTCCTATCGAGTTACGACGCATATTAGACATCGCTGAAAAAGATGCTTTAGAGATATACACTGACAATGACAAAATAATCTTAAAAAAATACTCACCAAACATGACATGTCAAGTTACTGGTGATGTTTCAGAAGAGAACTTTGTATTAGCTGATGGTAAAATTGTCTTAAGTAAAGAAGGCGCTCAGCAATTAATGAATGAGATTGAAAATAAATCAAAATAATAAATGAAACATAAAAAAAGGAAAATTCAAAGTGCATAAAGTACTTTGAATTTTCCTTTTTAATTATTCTTGTACATGGTACGATTCATAAACATCTCTTTTTTTCATTTTTCTATCAAGTGCTACTTGCTTTATTGCATCTTTAGAGCTCATATCGTGTTCATTTATATAAGTTTCGACATGTTGATTTAAATCTATACCTTCCCACCAATGTATCTCTTGACTGGCTTCATCTACACCTTCGATTAAGATAACAAATTCACCTTTTTGTGGAATGGTCGCATCTTCTAACATCTGCTCAATAATTTCTATTTGATTTGTTTCAACTTGTTCAAACTTTTTAGTAAGTTCTCTACCTATTGCTACTTTTCTTTCAGGGTCGATTTCAGCAATGGCTCGCACAGTTTGTTTAATTCTATATGGCGATTCATAAATCATAGATGTCGACTCTCTACCCATCCATTTTTGAAGCACTTCATTTTTTTCTTTTGCATGTCTTGGTAAAAATCCTAAAAACACAAATTTATATGAAGGCAAGCCACTCGTCATCAATGCTGTTATTGCAGCATTTGGTCCAGGAATTGTTTCAACACGATAATCATTTTCTCTCGCTTGATTAACAAGTTCATATCCTGGATCACTAATACAAGGACACCCAGCATCAGAAACTAGCGCAACTTGTTTGCCTTCTTCCAACAACTTCAAAATTTGTTCTGAAGATTTATCTTTATTATGTTCATGATACGACTTTAAAGGCGTCTGAATTTGATAATGTTGACACAGTTTAGCTGTTACACGTGTATCTTCACAAAAAATATAATCCGCTTCTATTAAAGTCCGCACTGCACGATATGTGATATCTTCTAAATTTCCGATTGGGGTTCCGACTAAATATAGTATAGACATATTACCCCTCCTTTATAAGTGCTAGTTTTTGTTTTCTACTTAATTGTTTAAGCGCATATTCTCTCTTTAATGCCTCTGACTTATTATCAAAAGTCTCATGATATACAAGTTTAACAGGACGTCTAATCTTTGTATATTTAGCACCTTTTCCGTCATTATGAACTTTCAATCTTCTTTCTAAATCTGTTGTATATCCAGTATATAGTGTATGATCTTTACATTCTAATATATATGTATAATGTTTATCCATAATAGACAGCCTTCATTTCTTGTGAATATTCACCATTTGCATCATAAATATAAAATGGTTGTTCAACTTTCAAGCCTGCTTGTCCACCACTTCGCCCTTCGACTAATATCGTAACAGCTTCTGGCTTATTAGGGGTACTGTATACCATTTTCAATCTTTTAGGTTCAATACTATACTGTCTAAAAGCACTTAAGACATCCATCAGTCTTTCCGCTCTATGGACCATCACTAATTTACCACCTTGCTTTAATAAATGTTTGCTCGCTTTTACGACATCCTCTAGTGTACATAATATTTCATGCCTAGCAATTTTATGCGCTTCTTTTTGATGTTGCATTTGCTGATTTTCTTTAAAATACGGAGGGTTAACGGTTACGACATCAAATGTAGAAGGCTTATATACGTTCGATACATTTTTCAAATCCATAAGCTCAATTGAAATTCGGTCATCAAGGTGATTATGACGTATTGTTCTATGAGCCATTTCAACTAATGCTTCTTGAATTTCTATGCCTTTAATGTTTGATTGTGACTTATATGCTAATAGTAACGGAATAATACCATTTCCAGTACATAAATCCATAACCTTATCTTTGTTACGTATTTTCGTAAATTCACCTAATAACAATGCATCAGTTGAAAATGAAAACACGTCGTCATTTTGAATAATTTCATATTTTTCTCTCAATAATTGATCGAGTCTTTCTCCTGTATTAAGCATTAAAACACCTCATTTAAAAAATCAGGCATATAAAATGCCTGATTCATTTAGTCTCTATTCAGCACTTCTAAACAAAATAAACAATCCTGTCCTTGTCTATGTTTACCAAACAGTTCTCCACGACATATGTGAAAACCTTCATGATATAACATAGCGAAATTGTCTCTACTTTGAAGTGGTTTTACTTTTTTGTTCGCCTTTTTCTGTTGAGGCGCTTCATTAGATTCAATCACTCTCTTCAAGCTATCATTTTCCATTTGAAGCGCAACATTATCTTCAACTAATTCCACTGCCTGGTTTTTCAACTTTTCCATATGCTCATTAATTTGTTTTAGTTCACTTTCTAACGTCATAATTGTTTCAAACAACTCGTCCCTATTCACAATATAATCCTCCCTTATGAATGGACTTCAAGCAATTCATCAAGTTTATAATCAAAAAGTTGTTCAAAACCTTTTACTTTAACTTGCATTGTAATATCTAAAATATTCAACCCAACAACTTTGCCGTCACCTTCAGGCGTAACAACAGTTGTTCCAACGTCAGGCAATTCATTTCTTACATCTTCATAATAGTCATTTTCATATTTTAAACAACACATTAATCGGCCACAAGCACCTGATATTTTAGTTGGATTTAAAGATAAGTTTTGATCTTTAGCCATTTTAATAGAAACTGGCTCGAAATCACCTAAAAATGTTGAGCAGCAAAGCGAACGACCACATGGACCAATTCCACCTAATAATTTCGCTTCATCTCTTACACCTATTTGTCTAAGTTCGATACGTGTTTTTAATTCATATGCTAAAGATTTAACTAAAGTTCTAAAATCTATTCGATCATCTGCAGTAAAGTTAAAAATGACTTTGCTTTTATCTAAAGTATATTCACAGTTTACAAGTCTCATATTTAATTCATGCTCTGTCACAAGCTCTTTACACAGTGACAATGCATCATCTGCGTCTTTTAAGTTATCCTGATACTTCTGAACATCTTCTTCTGTAGCATGTCGAATAACTTCTTTAAGTGGCAAGACAACATCATCTTTGCCGACGTGACGATTCGTCAGTTTAACTTGGCCAAGTTCAACACCACGCTTAGACTCTACTACTACTAAATCATTTTCTTTAAAACGCTCCCCGTTAGGTGAGAAATATTCTTTCTTTCCAGCTTCTTGAAATTGAACACCTATTATTTCATACATTTAATCACCTCTTCCCATTTATAACCATTTGTTCTAATACTAACGTAGCATTAACATTTTGTGCTAATTTGCGGTTTGCTTCCGTAATAACTTGTATATATTTCGAGATATCATTTAATGATAAATACTTACTTATTTCCGTAATTTCTGCCTCTAAATCTGGATATGCTTTGATAACCTCTAGCTGTATTTTAGCATGTAATACATCTTGAAAATAAGCGTTTAAACTATTTAAATACAATTGCTGTAAAGGACGTGTATTAGCAATTTTTGTGCATTCGATCAAATATATCATGGCCATTTGCGTATCTTTCACCATTAATTCAGCTAATTTAGTGACTGATTTTCTTAGTTGTGTAAACGACTGCTCTTCTGTTAATACAATAGCTTCTTCTTTATCAGAAGTCACAAAGCTTAAAGTATGTGCAATCGCCGAAGAAATACCAGACAGTTTTAGTTCTTCTATATAATTCTCTTTCGATGCTGGTTTAAAATGAACAAGTTGGCATCTTGAGTGTATTGTTGGCAATATTTGATCTTTCTTAGTTGTAAGTAACAGGGCTATCGTATTTGGAGGTGGTTCTTCCAAAAATTTCAGTATACTATTTTCACCCTGTACTGTTAGTTTATCAAAAGCTTCAATAATGTAAACTTTATATTGACTTTCTATTGGTTTTTGATTCATTTTTCTTAATAATTCTTCTATTTGTTGTTTCTTAATCGTTGTTTCATCTGATTGTATATATACGAAGTCGGGATGATTAAAGCTCTGAACTTTTGAAACACAATTTTGTTCAGCATCACATAATATCTGCTCAGCAAAATACATAGCTGTAGACTTCATTTCAAACAGGTTATCTCCTTCAAATAAGTAAGCATGAGATAACTGTTTAGCACTTATTAAATGATCAATTTCTTTTGTTAATTGCATATTTTACGCTCCTTGCAATAAAAAAGCTGCACTAACGGCAGCTAATCAGTTCTTAAAATTGATGGAATTTTTCAATTGGCATAACGAATACTGTTGCGCCACCCACTTCTACTTCTACCGGATATGGAATATAAGAATCCGCACTACCGCCCATAGGTGTGATAGGTGAAACAAGCTGTTCACGATTACCACAAGTTCCATCGATAACACGTAATAATTCGTCTACACGTTCGTCATTAACACCACATAAAAATGTTGTATTTCCAGCTCTTAAAAACCCGCCTGTTGTCGCAAGTTTTGTAGCCCTGAAATCCTTTTCTATAAGTGCTTCTGACAAGTTTTGACTATCTTGATCTTGGACAATCGCTATTATCATTTTCATAACTAAACACCTCTCTATTTATTATATCATATTTTAAACTTGTTTCAGAAATTTTACTATCATAGAATATGCTTCTTCTATAACCTTTTCCAATGGTTGAGTCGCATCAATAACTTTAATTCTATCTGGATACTCAGCAATCAATTTTTTGTATCCATCAGTCACTTTATGATGAAATTCTATCTTCTCTTTATCGAGACGATTAGCATCGCGCTGATTATCTTTAATTCTATTTAATCCAACTTCAGCTGGCACATCAAAATACAAAGTTAAATCAGGATATTGGTTCTCAATAGCAAATTCATTAATTGCCTTAACTTCTTTTACCCCAATTTCACGAGCATAACCTTGATAGCTTAATGAACTGTCAACAAAACGATCACAAAGTACAGTACCACCTTTATTTAATTGCGGTAAAATTTTCTCTACTAAATGTTGTCTCCTTGCAGCAGCAAATAGTAAAGCTTCAGTTCTTTCATCCATTTCATCATCACTGTCTAACAATAGATTTCTTATAGCTTCACTTATTTTAATACCACCCGGTTCTCGCGTTAGTAATATGTCGTAATCATGTTTCAACATTTCAAAAACTTTATGTATAACTGTTGTTTTTCCAGAACCTTCTGGCCCTTCAAACGTTATAAACTGACCCATTTATTGTTCATCCTTTACCTTAATTTGCTTATTTCTTATACCTTCCACTCTACCACCTCTATTAAGCCATTGTAAAAGAGAATCCACTATGTCTTGGCTAATAATTTCTCCCTTTAATATGACAGGCACACCAGGTGGATACGGAACCACATCTACTGCAGAAATCTCCCCTACTGAAGAACATAATTCAATATTCCTAGTATCTCCAATATCTATATATTTGTATGTAGTTGAATGACAAGGTAACTCAAATTGTTCCTCTTGCACATGGATACGCTCAACATCTATTTCAAATTTATTAATCCGTTCGATTAATTCATCAAAAGGAAATCTATCCAAATGATGCCACAATGGCAGTACGAGAAGAATGAATTTTTGGTGGCATAACTCAACAAAGATATTTGATTCCTCAAATATACTTTGAACTTCAAATCCAGTTAACTTTTCGTGAGATACAATTAATTTAAGAGGGTCTTCTAGACTCCCTACCTTGAATCCTACTTGCTGTAAAGTCTCTATTAATCGTTTTCTATTCCTTTTGAAAAACTGATCATTATAGTTTTTATAAAAATTTTCTGCACTTTCAAGACTTGCCATTACTAAGTATGATGGGCTTGAAGTTTGTAACATTTTTAAATAGTCTTGAATGTCTGTTTTTATGTTTAAATTTTCTTTAATATAAATAACCGATCCCATCGTCAAAGCTGGCAATGTCTTATGATAGGATTGCACAACAATATCTGCTCCATATACTATTGATGATTTAGGGAAATATGAACTGACGCCAAAATGTGCGCCATGCGCTTCATCTACTAATATAGGAATATTATGAGCCTTTAATAACTTAATACTTTCTTCAATATCAAATGTTTCTCCATAATAATTCGGATAAGTAAAAACAGCTAACTTTATATTAGATAAATCCACACTAGATAACGCATCCACACCGTTATACTGTCCTGTCTTTTCCGAAATAGTCATCGGCATCCATCTAGCATCTTGCTTTGTTAAATTCAAAGCATTATATATGGATTTGTGCGCATTTCTAGGAATAAGTATTTCACCAGATAAGTGTTGTACAGCATATATCACAGATAATATACCGACTGTTGTACCATTTACTAAATATTGCCCATTATAGTGAGGAAACCTGTTTAGTTGAGACATGCTTTTTTGAATACATTCTTCTGGTTGGTGTAAATCATCTAATCCAGTTATTTCAGTCATATCCATAGCGACATTCAACTCATTTAAATAACCTATCGTATTATTATGATGACCAGGTACATGAAGAGAAATTGCTTTCTTCTTTTGTAGTGAATTCAGCTTTTCATTTATATTCATAACGATTACCTCTTATTTTATATTCTTCACTATTATATCAATGATTACATTAGTCGTCATTTTTATATTTTTATTAATAAGTTATACTTAAACCATAAAGGAGTGAATCTAATGTTTATTAGAAATGCCACAGACAATGATATACAAACAATTTATGAAATAGCGAATGAAGAAGGATGGCAAACATTTTCTGTCGACAAAATTCGTCAATTACTTATGACTTCTCATATAATTGTTGTAGAAGATAATCAAGAAATTGTAGGATATACAAGATTTTTAACTGATCAAAATGTGACTCTGTATATTACAGAAATCATCATATCTAAAAACCATAGAAAGAAAGGATACGCAAAAGCATCCATTAACTACTTACAAAACCTTTATCCTGCAATCCGAATAGAATTACTGTCAGAAAACAATGGATTTTATTAGAAACTAAATTTCCGCAACATTGGAACTGGATACAGATTACCTTAAAAAATGACAAAAAAAAGAGACCTAACAGGTCTCGAGTGCGGCTCATCGCATCCATTTATAAATATTTGCCCGGCAACGTCCTACTCTCGCGGAACGT
>NZ_JAJNIE010000019.1:0-29460 GCF_022387115.1 Mammaliicoccus sp. F-M27
GTTTAAAGTTAAAATCATATTTTTTTCTCATAAATAATGCACCCCTATAAGCTAGATTTGAGGTTCAACTTTTGGGGTGCACATCAGACATGCCTGAAGTCGTGAGTTAAGTACAAAGTTAATCCAAGAAATAGCGTAAGTCGTGAGTTTAGTCTGAAGTTAATCCAAGACTTTGCCCATGTCGTGAGTTAAGTTCGCAGTTAATCCAAGACTTTGCCCATGTCGTGAGTTAAGTTCGCAGTTAATCCAAGACATGCCTGAAGTCGTGAGTTTATTCCGTAGTTAATCCATGACATTGCCTATGTCGTGAGTTAAGTCTGAAGTTAATCCATGACATTGCACGAAAACGTCTTATTTTGAGTTGAATCGGGGTCTGAATGTTGCTTATTTGATCAGTCTTGCAACTTACAGGCTTTCTATGTTGCTTGTTTGATCAGTCTTGCAACATACGGACATTCTATGTTGCTTGTTTCATCAGTCTTGCAACTTACAGGCTTTCTATGTTGCTTGTTTAGTCAGTCTTGCAACATTCAGCATGTACTTAAAAGAACAAACGAAAAAATATTATAGAAATGATTATTCTCCTCGATTTTGTAAAGTGCGGACGCCCGGGGGAATAGTATGCCGCGCGCGACTACAGGCTCGAACCATACCCCCAGGCCAGCATGCACGAACAAAATCGTGAGATTTTAAAACAAAAAAAGAACTATTCACTAGGCGATAACCTAATGAATAGTTCTTTAATTTTTGAGCATGGTTATTTCTGTCCCGAACTTTTTAATCATGCTTTATCGTAAACTTATGCAACGACAATACGTAACCTAACAACCCGATACCCCATAATAAAAACAATGGATCCCATACGAATGCTTGGCCAATTGTTGAGAAATAATTATGGTTTTCTATTATTTTAAAGAGCTTCAACCAACCTACTATTGTATTTAACCCGCCATACAATATGAGAAAAACACTACCGGCTAACGATATATAATATATTCTTTTATCGAAGTGATTTGTTAAGGTCAATGGTATAACTGTCGCGCCGAATTTAATGAGTGCGACGACGATTAACACCATGTTCATCCATATGCCAAACCGTGCACTTAACGTAAACACCCATGAACCTACTGTTATTAATCCCGCGTTCCCGCCTAGTCCCCAATACAACGAGAACAGTGTATGAACGATACCTGCTATAACAAATAATGATATATACTTTTTCATCTTATCACCTATTTTAATCATTTAACTTCTGATTGCGTTTCCTTTTATATTTCAATGATTTGTATAGTGTTTTGTATTTCTGTTTCTAAATTTTTTGTTCTCCATTCTCTTTGATATCCTAGACAAGGACATATATACTGTATCCCACTTTCTTCTATTATATTACGAAAATGTACATGTCCCATAATACTATACTTAATTGGATATGTTTCATAAAATTGATCAAAATCTGACGTTCCTATAAAAGCATTAAAGTAATCAAATATTCTATGTGGCATTGGTACGGCAAACTTTTTATGTGTGACGATATGCGTCATTAATATAATGTTTTTATCTTTCACTTGTTCCAAATCATTTTTCACAGAGGCTGCTGCTAATTTAGACATTTCTAAATCTGATTTACCCCAATCGATATGTTCTTTATCTAACCAAGTTGAGCCGTAATATTTTCTGCGCTCTAATCTTTCTAAACTAAATTTATCATGATCTGCGAAGCTATAATCATACCAACCGCTATGCCCTACTATCGCCCATTCATCATTAATTATATATGGACTGCCAATAATGCTTTCAGGTTGTGATTTATAATATTCAAAAATTTCATAAGACGTCTTTTCTTCTTGTTCACTTTTCCAATAATCATGATTACCCGGAATAAATAGCACTTCTATATTTGATTGTTGTTTTACATTTTGAACGAATTGAATCGTTTGTAAATAATGGTTAGAAACATCTCCCGCGATTAAGAGCACGTCTAATTTCAAACGTGCGATTTCTTTGCTTAAAATGAACTCAAAGTCCTGTGGATAATAATCTTTACTTCTATCTATATGCAAATCTGAAATCGTTCCAATTCTCATATGCATGACCTAGCTTTCTATAATATAACCGTGTAACATCAGTTTTATAGTAACATATTCTATCTCGATATCCTTTATAATAGAATTGACAATTTGATCGGAGGAATGACATTGGACATTCAACAATTTGAACACTTTTTAAAAATAGATGCTAAAACATTTAACCAAGTAGATTTAAATAGTTTAAATCATTATATTAAAAGGTTTATGTATACGGTCCCTTTTGAAAATATAAACGTACAAAATGGTGTACCTATTTCTGTAAATGTTGATGATTTATTCAACAAAATTGTACATCAACACCGTGGTGGTTTTTGCTATGAAATGAATACTTTATTTCAAAATTATTTAAAAGAAAAAGGCTTTCACCTAGATTGCGTATCTGGAACGGTTCATGCGCCAGATGATAGTTGGAGTCGTGATGGTTCACATATGTCGACTATTGTTCATTTAGATAAAGATTATATCGCCGATGTAGGCTTTGGTGATTTACCTACTGAAGCTATACCTATAACGCGTCCAGATGACGTTCACATTATTCATGATACGAATGGTTATTACCGCGCTATCACTGATGAAGATGATACGATACACCTTCAAAAACAAATAGATCGTGAACATTGGCGTACTTCTTACAAGACCCAATTCACACCGAGAAATTGGCCATATTTTATAGAGCATTTACATTATAACGAGCATGACCCTCGTTCTATATTTGTTCAAAATTTAATTATTACAATGCCTAAACATTATGGTAGAGTAAGTATGTCTAACGAACATTTAACCGTTACGACTCGACACGATAAACAAAAAGAACGAGTTACACATGATAATTATAAAAAGCTTATAAAAAAACATTTTGGAATAGATGCAACAATTAAAGCATTAGAAAGTTGAGGTCAGAAATTGATATCTAATAGTGAATTACAAGACTTAGATTTATTCGATTTATTAAGTGAACGACATGGTATCGTACGTACCAAAATAGAAGATATGTGGAATAACACGCATGACATATACATTTCTAGTTCTGAATGGTATATTATGGCCAAGATTTTTAAGCATGATCGTAATATGGCGTACATTACAAAAAGTGTGAATATCTCTAGACAAGCCGTACACAAATTTGTGAAACAATTAAATAAAAAAGGACTCGTAGACATTCAAGATGTTGAAGGCAACAAAAAAGAAAAATCAATACAGTTAACAGAACTTGGTGAGGCTTGCTTTTTAGAAAGTAAGAAACATAAACAGATGATAGAGCAGCAGCTCATCGAAACAATCGGATCAGATAATGTCGATAAAATGAGAGAAATTTTGAAGATGGATTGGGATATAGAAAATCAATAATTTATTTTTGTAAACCTAGTTGACAATTTACGTATCATTCTGCTAAAGTGAGTAAGTTGCTATTTTTGAGAACGGCTATAACAGAAATAATAACAATACTATAAACACTATGCTTTTGCTAGTTGCATAAGCTCTCAGCAAAATATTAATACACAGCGATTGTGTATTCACTAGTAGAAGGAGATTAAGATTTTATTATGAAAGCAGAAGTACAAGTAAAAAATCCAAAAACGATGGCGCTTATTTTAATGTTAGGTGCATTTATCGGTTTATTTGGAGAAACAGCATTAAACATGGGTTTAACAAACGTAATGCAAGACTATGATATAAGTGCACCTACTGCACAATGGTTAACGACAGGATATTTATTAGTCCTTGCCATTCTCGTACCAATCTCAGCCTATTTAACACGTTGGTTTACAACGAGACAACTTGTATTAGGTGGATTTATTATTTCATTTATTGGTACATTATTCGCAGCACTTTCACCAGTATTCGCCGTTTTAATGATCGGACGTATCATCCAAGCTGTAGGAACTGGAATTATACTACCCGTTATGATGACAGTGATGCTCAACATTTTCCCAATTAACAAACGAGGCGTTGTTATGGGCGTAATGGGATTAGTTATCACGCTAGCACCAGCTGTTGGGCCAACATTATCAGGTATCATTATTACAACTTTAAGTTGGCATTTCATTTTTTGGTTTAGTTCAATATTTTATGTTGTTTTAGCAATCATTGCATTCGTTAAAATAAATAACGTATCAGAAATAACGAAACCAAAAATTGACTTTATCTCGATCTGTTTATCAACAATCGGTTTCGCAGGATTAATTTATGCATTGAGTACGATGGCGGAAATATCTATCAGTTCTCCAATTGTATGGTTACCACTACTTATCGGTATCATTGCATTAGTGCTATTCTGTTCTAGACAAACGAAAATGAAAGAACCAATGTTGAATTTAACAGTATTTAAACATCCAATGTTCACATTAGGTGTTATCATGATTTTCTTATTAATGCTTGTTATTTTATCAACAGCCATTTTATTACCTATTTATTTAAAAGGCAGTTTATTATTAACAGCAGCATTAGCAGGTCTTGTGCTATTACCAGGTAATGCAACAAACTTTATATTATCTCCGGTAATCGGAACATTATTTGATAAATATGGTGCAAAATACTTCGGAATAGCTGGCTTCCTATTCATACTTGTAGCTGCTATAGGATTTTCAATTTCAATTTCAGCAACGACACCTGTTTGGATGATCATATGTTTATTCATCGTATTATTCTTAGGTGTAACGATGGTTATGATGCCAGCACAAACAAATGGTTTAAATCAGCTTCCACCGCATTTATATGCCGATGGATCAGCCGCTATGAACACATTAATGCAAGTAGCAGGATCAGCTGGTACAGCATTAGCGATTACACTTTATACAGTCGGACAACAACAAGTCACTGGAGGATCTAGTGATTTAGGCGAAAGAGAAATCATCGCGCACGGCATTCAATTTGTCTTTTACTTTATAAGCGTTGTCGCAGCATTAGGACTTATCACATCACTATTTGTTAAAAAGCCAAAACTAACAAGCAAATAAAAAAAGCTTGGGACATGAATCCCAGCTCAAAATCAAAAACAACTCATTTCACTGATTTATTCAGTTAGAAATGAGTTGTTTTTTTATGAGTGGATGAGGTTGAGGTCTGTGGCGGGAGCGAGAGCGGGGTCTGAATGTTGCTTGTTTAGGCAGTCTTGCAACATTCGGGCCTTCTATGTTGCTTGTTTGCTCAGTCTTGCAACTTACAGACCTTCTATGTTGCTTGTTTGCTCAGTCTTGCAACATAGAGACCTTCTATGTTGCTTGTTTCGTCAGTCTTGCAACTTAGAGCCATTCTATGTTGCTTGTTTGGCCAGTCTTGCAACTTAGAGACCTTCTATGTTGCTTGTTTCGTCAGTCTTGCAACTTAGAGACCTTCTATGTTGCTTGTTTGGTCAGTCTTGCAACTTAGAGCCGTTCTATGTTGCTTGTTTTGTCAGTCTTGCAACTTAGAGCCGTTCTATGTTGCTTGTTTAGCCAGTCTTGCAACTTAGAGCCGTTCTATGTTGCTTGTTTAGCCAGTCTTGCAACTTAGAGCATGTAATTAAAAGAACAAACGAAAAAATATAAGAAAAAACAGTAGAAATTCAATTTTTAAAATGAATTTCTACTGTTTTCTATTGTAAACGAGACTGTTGATAACTTAGTCTGTTTTTACTTTGTTTTCTTGTAATTCTTGTTCACTCCACCATAATGAATCTTTTGGATTTTCCACAGCGTGTTCGAAATCTTTTTCAGATGATACGGTTGGATATGATCCTTTTAATGCTTTTCCTGAAGTTGTTTCAAATAGTACAAGTATTGTTAAAAATCCTATAATACTTACAGCTGTTAAATAATAAGCTGGTGCTAATGGATTTTGTGTTGCGTGTACTAACCATGTTGAAACTAACGGTGTTGTACCACCAAATATTGATACAGACACGTTAAATGTTACGGCTAATGTACGGTAACGAACGTCTGTATAGAATATACTTGGTAATAAACTTGGCATAGCACCTTCATATGTTGATAAGAAGAATCCAAGAATGAATATACCTAACGATACAAACATTAATTGGTTAAGTCCCATGAAGTGAAATGCTAACAGTGAAGTCGCTGTTAAACCAAATGTACCCATTAATACAACTTTTTTGTTACCTATTTTGTCACTTAAACGACCAAAGAAGAATGCTAATGGCACCATAACAATCATTACACTTGTAATTAATACCGTACTGACTGTACTAGAAATACCAATTACTTCATCTAAATATGATGGCATATATGAAAGTAACATATAGTTTGTAATATTAAAGAATGCAACTGCTATAAAGCATACGATAATATCTTTTTTGTGATTTTGGATAATGGATATGAACGACTCTGGTTTTTCTTCATTTTCAGATATTTCATTTTCAAAAATTGGTGATTCGTCTAGATTTCTTCTTAAATATAGACCTACTAAACCAAGCGGCGCACCTAGGATAAATGGAATTCTCCAGCCCCAAGCTTGCATTTGTGCATCTGATAAACCAATAAATAAACCACTTGCTAATAATGATGCAAGTATATAACCTGCTAACGTACCTATTTCTAAACCACTACCAAGAACACTTCTTCTATTATCTGGAGAAGATTCAGCAATGTAGACCATTGCACCTGCATATTCCCCACCAGTTGAGAAACCTTGAATAATTCTAGCGATTAGTAATAGTATTGGCGCCCAAATACCTATTTGATCATAAGTTGGTAATAAACCAATTATTAAAGTAGAAGCTGCCATTAAGACAATCGTCGTTGTGAGGACTGTTTTTCTACCGAGTCTATCCCCGATTCTTCCGAATATAATACCACCAATTGGTCGCATTAAAAATGCAATCGCAAATGTAGCGAAAGTAAATACTAATTTCAATTCATCATTTTCTACTGATGTGAAGAAATTTTTACTGATGATAATTGCTAAATAAGAATAAAGACCAAAGTCAAACCATTCCATAGCATTACCTATACCTGTTGCATAGACACTTTTCTTAGTTTTTTTCATATCTACAACATTAATTTTGTTTTTGTTGAATTTCATGTTTTCGTAAACACCCTTTCAATATAGTATTGTATAATAACAGATTGAAAAATTAATACAACTGTAAAATTATCCTTTTGCACTGGTGGCTATCTTGTGAAAAACACCACAAACGTATAACGTTAAAAGCTTCATGAGTGGTCGACCAATTATGTAAAATTTCTCTTTTTTCTCGTTTTTTTGTGGATAAAAATAATAAAGACAGAGAAAAAGCTCATTCAAAAGCTTTTTCCCTGTCTTTATTTTTTATTTAATTTCTATTTTTGTTCCTACTTCAATATTAACTAATGGTTTGTTTTCCAAGTATAATGATCCTGATTGTTCTGCAACTGTACTTCCATCAAATTTTAAAGTGATATGTCCTAAGTCATTTAAATTTTTCTTCACAGCTGAACCAACTTTAGTAATTTGATATTCTATACCATCTATACTTAATTTATTAGATTCTGTTATTTCATTTTCTACTTGTTTAATATCAATTATATAACAAAAGTCTACTAATTCATTTGGAGCGTTATCTCCAAATAATATAATCATCTTTTCTGCCTCAAATGCTTTCGCATCTTTTCCAATCCTTTTTATCTCTGTTTGATACATGACATGAGCACTCCTTAATATTATTTATATAGTCCAAAGCTTGCTAACCATGCGACAAATACCCTAGGAACACCATTTAAGAACCGTGAATATAGTACAGATGGTACGCCAACTTCTATTGTTTTAGTTTCTGCTTCTGCTAATCCTAATCCCACTGGTATAAAGTCAGCCGCATTCTGTGTATTGATAGCAAATAATGCTGGAAGTGCTAAGTTTGGAGGTATATTTCCTTTTCCAATTTCAACACCAATTAAAGTACCTAATACTTGTCCTATTACACCGCCAGGTCCTAGTAATGGACTTAAGAATGGAAGTGAACAAATAAAGCCTATTACCAATAATCCCCATATATTACCTGCTAATGGCGACATAAATTTTGCGAATAAATCTCCTATTCCTGAACCTTGAATAATACCAATTAATAAAGCTACAAATCCCATGAAAGGTATGATTGTATGAAGCATTGTTTCGACTGCATCACGTGCTGCTTGGTAGAAAGTATTAATTACTTTACCAGCACCAAGACCGATTTTTGTTAAAATTGATTTATTTTCTTGTTCTGCTCTTGTTTCCATGATTTTTTTATCTTTAGAATATGCTGTGTTTTCTTCAACTGGTTGTTCTGTCGCACTGACGGATGTCCCTTTATTATTTGAAACATCATCTCCAACTACTGATACTTGATCAACATCCACATTTGAAACATAAATATCTTCAGTTATATATTGTCTTAATGGACCACTCTTACCTGTTGCCATAATGTTTACAGTTGGTATTCCTTTTTGGGGATAAATCCCACATCTTAATGTACCACCACAGTCAATTACTGCTACCATAATTTCGTTTTCTGGTACAGAAGTTTCAAAACCATTTACTGGAGATCCCCCAGTGATTTCACAAATTTTATCAACAATATCTGGTTTGTGACCACCTGTTACATACATAACTTTGTCTTTTTTACCTTCTACACCAATTTCCAGTGGTCCACCGAAACCACCAGAACCTTTTACTATTTTAGCCTTTTGACTCATTTTATTCACCTCATCCCTCTAATTTAACTTCTGTACTTAATTTAACTTTTTGTTGTTTCTCTACATAACTTGTTGTAAAGTCTGTAACCCATCCTCCGATAAAGTTCATGAGTAAGCCTACAAGTAAATATCTAACTGCTAAGTCTGTCATTGGTAAACCTAATTGTTGAATACCATTTGCAATACCCATAAAAATAAATAATTCTGCTGGGTTTATGTGTGGAAAAATACCGTTACTTGTATGAGCAAATTGCGCTGCCGATGCAAAATAACTTGGTTTATATTTTTCTGGCATGAATCGACCAAGTGAATGTACCATGGGATTCGCTAACATGAATGAACCTAAAAATGGTAATACTAAATATCTTAATAATGGGTTTTTTGAAGATTTTTGAGCAATAATATTAATACGATTCTCACCTATTAATTGAATTAATGTATTCATTGCAATCAACAGCATTAATACAAGTGGTACAATCGTCGTCATCCAATCTATAAACGTATCTGCGCCAGTTTGAAATAATTTAATAAAGCCTTCCGCTAACTTTACTATGATGTCCATGATGATTTACTCCCTTCTTTTTTAAACATGTTATTTATTTTTTTAACTGCTTTCATCATCGGTGAAGGAATCTTCTCAATTTCTCCACCCGATTGAATAACTTTAAATGTGTGCTGTGCATCTAAAATTGCTTTAATTAATAATTTATTGTAATTTTGCAAATCAGTATCTCTTAACTTATTAATTTTATAACCTTCTAATCCCTTTAATTTTTTAAATTTAGAGAACACTGTCACGCCTTGCATATACCTTGCTTCTTCAATTTCATTACGGTTATTAATTTGCAAAAGCACCAGCGTTCCAGCTTTAAATATTGCTGGACGTCTTCCAATTGCAACACGTCCTTTTTCTCTCATGAGCGTATAGTGTCTCGTAAAGTTTTTAATTTGAACTAATCCCAGTAAATACTGGATAACAAAGCCAACAGCTAACATTATAATCAATATAATGAAAAACATAGCTAACTCCCCATTTCTTTATTTAATATATGTGCTAGTGCTATATAATCCGTATCACTATTTATTTTTTTAATAATATAACTGTTAGCTGTGATAGCTAAGATTTCTTCATATAGTCGAATTAGTACCGCTTCGTTCACTTCATTCTCTGGTGTTGCCACAAGTACAATGACTTTCACCGTTTCATAATCTAGTAAGGGTTGATCTAGAATGACAAATTTAACCCAAATATTATCCATATAATGGCTTGTATGTGGAAACCCTAATAATCCCGTTATAGTAGACTTACTTTTTTCTCGTTCTAAAATTCTTTGAGAAAAATTATCATCAACTTTACCTTCTTCAATCATTTCTTGAGCCATATACTGAATCACATCTTCATAATTCATACTTTCTTTAATATGATATACGTCTGATTCTTTTATGAAATCAACGATAATACTTTGATTAAATAGATTACGATTATTAACATCTTTATAAATTAGAAATTGCTCTATCTTCAGTTTCAACGCTTGTTCATCGAGTATATTGTCTATATAAATAATTTTGTTGAACAATCTATTATTTTTTATAGTAGAAACCGTTAAATCAAATTTATCTAAATCACTCAATTGCATTTCATTTTCATTCATTACCTTCACTTCAATTTGTTGTCCAAATATTTTTTTTAATTGAACTGTCACTAACTTAGAACTACTCAAACCTTGGTTTGTTATGAATGCAATTGTCTTAATTTCTTTGAATTTTTGTTCTAACTGCTGTAAATAAACACTGAAATATATTGATAGAAAGCCTAATTCATTCAATGGAACTTTAATTTTTAGTTCTTTTTCTATGTTTTCGGCTAACACTTTCGATAGCTCATATGCGAATGGATATCTCGTTTTAACTTCATCAATTAAATTATTTTGGATATTAATGTCGAAAACGAGTCTGTTTATTAAATACTTAATGTGCAATTGAATGTCATTACTAAAAAGCTGCTCGTCAATTTTTATTGTGTAGTAAAAATTAATATCATCTATCGTATTTTTAACAATATTGTTTAAAGTCGATTGATCTCGTTCATTAATCATTTCATCAATGATTGAAGCTCTTCTACCAATAATTTGGAATACAATTAATAGTATTTCAAGATTTGGAAATTGTACTTCATAATGATTCATAATATATTCTTTTATATTACTAACCGCCATAAAATCTTCAGATTCAAATACTCTTTCCTCAATCTGCACATTTTGTTGAATATTATAGCCTTCTTTTAATCTAGAAAGCATAACTTTAGTTGAAAGTTTGATTCTTTCAGAAGTTGCACTATCCAAATTAAAGTCTTTTTCAATGTCTTTCAGCACATGAATAATTTGTTCTGGTAATTCCATATTTTGGTATGGATTAGAAAAACATTCAATTAAGACTTTTCTAAGCTCTATTTCATTACCTTCTATTCTTAGGCCGACATTTTGTGTGCCTTTTATTTCCACTTTATAGTTTTTAATTATATTTTTAATTTCATTCAACGTATTATGAACAACACTTTTGCTTATATAAAGTTCATCTGCAATGTCATCTATCGTACAAACACCATTATTTAACAAATAACAAAAGACTCTTTCTTCTCTTTCTTCTATTTCATTTAGGCTTTCACTTATACTTAATTTAAGTTTTTTAAAAATATTAAAGAACACCGTTTCATCTAAAACAATCATAGAAAACTCATGATGTTGCTTTATAATACTGATTGTTCCTTCAAATTGCATTTGTAATTGATTAATATAATTCGATAAAGTCCTTTGAGAAATAGAAAGTTTGTGGGAAAGTTTTTCAATAGAAATATTTTCTTTTTGCAATATTTCTATTATAGATAAATGCTTTTTATTTAATAACATAACTTTCCCCCTTTCTTTTTCTTAGTCTTATCCTCTTGATTTTCCACCTGAAATATTGATGGTAGTGCCAGTAATATAACTAGATCTATCAGAACTTAAATAACAAACTAAATCAGCAACTTCTGATAATCCACCTACTCTAGATAATGGTATAGATTTTGAATAATCACCATTTAATTTATCTACTGTTGTATTTCTGCTATATGCCAATGCTTCTTCATATTGTTTAGTACGCAATCCAGTTTCTTCGAGTATACCTGGAGCAATTGCAACGACTTTAATATTATATTTACCTAATTCTTTAGCCCAACTTCTTGTAAATCCAATTAATGCAGCTTTGGTAGCGGAATATATACTTTGTCCTTCTGAACCTTCTTGTCCAGCTTCACTAGAAATATTAACAATTACACCTTTATTTTGTTTAACAAATTGTCTACTTACTTCTTGGCTAAATAATATAGGTCCTTTCAAATTCACACCAAACATTAAATCTAAATCCTTCATATTAATTTCGTATTCTGGCTTTTCACCTTTAACATCTACCAGTAATCTAGGTAAATTAATACCAGCATTATTAATTAATACATCTATTTGAGACTGTTCTTCTATAATCCTATGAACTGTACTTTGAACTGCTTCTTCATTTGTTACATCAGTTTGTATGAAGGAATAATTTTCATTATTAATTGGATCATCCTTTAAGTCTACATTATAAACAATTGCACCATTTTCTAATAGTGAATTTACAATTTGTCTACCTATTCCAGATGTTCCGCCTGTTACGATAATCACTTTATGTTCTATCTCTAACCAATTATGAGTCATTTCATTTCCTCCTATGTTAAGTTGTAAATTCATTATAGTCTGAAACGCTTTCATAATTAATTTCAAATTTTGTGCATAAATTTGAAATCAATAAAATAATACATGAATCGCTCCCAATGCCCGAAGTCAGATATATATTTTTAAAAGGATTATAATGTGTATAAAGACACATTAACGGAGGTTTTATTCATGAAACAGTACGATACGTTGATCATCGGTTTTGGTAAAGCTGGAAAGACGCTTGCTAAAGACTTTGCTGCACAAGGCCAACAAATAGCGGTTGTTGAACAAGATTCAAATATGTACGGTGGTACTTGTATCAATGTCGGATGTATTCCTAGTAAAACTTTATTACACGAAAGTACTGAACAACATTCATTTTCTGAAACAATGACTCGTAAAAAAGATGTTGTTGCTGCTTTAAATAAGAAGAATTTTAATAATCTCGATTCAGATGACAACATTGATGTATATACGTATAAAGCTCAGTTTAAAGATAATGAAACAGTCATTTTATTAGATGAATCAAACGAAACTGTGGAGACATTACAAGCGAAAAATATTGTCATTAATACTGGCAATCGCTCAAACATACCAGATATTGAAGGTATTAAATCTACTGAAAATATTTATGATTCTAAAGGTATTATGGAACTGGATAACTTGCCAGAACAACTCGTTATCATTGGCGCCGGCTATATCGCATTAGAATTCGCGACTATATTTTCTAATTTAGGTAGTAAAGTGAAAATAATTAACAGTCAGAAGCACGTTTTAATAACTGAAGATAGAGACGTAGCATCTAGTATATATGAAGAATTTTTAAATCGTGGCATAGCATTTATAGACGAAGCTGAAGTAACCGCATTTTCAACAGAGAGTAATCGCCCGAAAGTGCACACGAATCAAGGTGACATTATAGGTGACGCCGTATTACTCGCTACAGGGCGCGTTCCTAATACAGATTTAGCTTTAAAAAATACCGATATTCAACTTGGAGATAAAGGTGAAATTAAAGTAAATGAATTTTTACAAACAACGGTAGACCATATTTATGCAGTCGGTGATGTTAAAGGTGGCGCGCAATTTACCTACATTTCTTTAGACGATTATAGAATTGTTAAAGATCATTTAACTGGCAGCCAACAACGTTCAACTAAAAATAGAGGTCATGTCCCGTATACCGTGTTCCTAGACCCACCTCTTGCTCGTATAGGATTCACAGCTAGCAAAGCTAAAAAAGAAGGTCACCATATTAAAGAAGGAAAAATTGAAGTTAAAAATATCCCACGTCATAAAGTTAATAACGATGATAGAGGATTATTTAAAGTCGTAGTAGACGCAGACAGTGATTTGATATTGGGTGCTAGTTTATTTGGCAAAGAATCAGAAGAAATTATTAACTTGATCAAACTCGCAATGGATCAAGACATTCCATATACAACATTAAGAGATAATATATACACACACCCTACAATGGTAGAATCATTCAATGATTTATTTAATATATAGGAAGTTTTGATGATGAGCCCAGACAACGATCGTGTTGTTTGGGGTTATTTTTGAAATATGTGGGCTCTATTTATCATGTGGGACTCGACTTGATAAATCCAACGGCGCTATTTATCATGTGGACCCTGACTTTATAAATTCATAACAAAACCTGATTAGCAGCTAACTAATCAGGTTTTTGTTTATTTATTTTTCTGATCTACCATTCTTCTCATTATAGATAATGGCCCGTTCGAAGCAATTGTTGCGATATACTGTACAAATTCATCAATCGACACACGTTGATCATCTGATACCCAATATTTAATCATCGATATCATCGAGCCTGTTACATAACTTAAATAATAATTTATAGGTATACCGAAAACATCGTCCTTATCTTCTATTAAATAGGTTAAATTACTTCTTACAATATCTGCTATTTGTTCTTCTATTTGACTTTTTCTTTCTAAATTCAATATAACTTGATAAAATTCCAGATTATTACTGATATGCGTGATGACTTTTTTGATCACATTATTTGAAAATTCTTCAATAAACGCTTCACCTGTTCTATTGCTTAAATTTATATTTCTTATATCTACAAAACTTTTTATTTCGGCAATTTGCTCATTTTCCATTTCTTCTAACAAAGCATATTTATCTACATAATTTAAATAAAAAGTTCCTCGATTTACATCTGCTAAATCCGAAATTTCTTGTATTGTAATTCGTTCAATATTTTTCTCTTTTAAAAGCTGTATAAATGCATTTTTTATCGCAGTTTTACTTTTTCTAACTCGACGATCTTCAGCCATTATTATCATAACTCCTTATTTAATGAACACTTTTTATTCATTTGTTGATTAATAAACGTATCGTAAACAATTGGCGATTGTATATGTGCTATATTCCATTATAATAAACATTGTTATTAATAATCAACACATTGTTCATTAAATAGGAGGCATAATATGAATATTTTTAAAAAGAAACTATATTGGATGACACCCATTCTCGTAGTCGTCATTCTTTTAATTTTAGCTATAGCATTTATACCAGCATATAATCCCGAACCAAAATCAATACCCCTTGCTATCGTAAACCAAGACAACGGGACATCCATTCAAGATAAAAATGTGAATATCGGAAAATCTTTTACAAAAAACATTAAAGACAATAAAGAACTTTCAGAAAAAGTGGAATGGATAGAAGTAGATAATAAGAAAGCTTTAGAGCAAGGTTTTAAAGACAAGGAATATTACGGCGCATTAATTTTAGATAAAAACCTCTCGAAACATTCAATGAGTAAAGTACAAAAAGTTGCGCAAGATGGAAAAATGAAAGAAATACAAACAGCAATGACAGAAAAAATCAAAAATAGAGAAATACAACCAGAGCAAGCTCAAAAAATGCAAAGTCAAAACAAAGTTGATCCAGTAAAAGTAAAACAAGGAAATGTTAAAATTATTGTGAATGAAGGTTCAAGCATGCAAGGTGCACAATTAGCTAACACATTACTTACAACTATCGGTGATCAACTGAATACTCAAATTTCAAAACAAGGCATACAAACGTTAGAAAAAATGAACATCGATATATCACCTACTGATATTCAAGGACTTACAAATCCTGTGAAAATCGATAAAAATAACATAAACTCAGTAAAATCACATCAAGCAAACGGTAACTTGCCACTTCTTATGTTTACACCAATATGGCTAGCATCATTAGTTGGATCCGTTATTATGTTCTTTTCATTTAGAACAAGTCATAACATTACCGTAAAAAGTCGTATCATTGCATCAATAGGACAATTTGGAGCAGCATTCGTTACAGCGTTCATAGGTGGCTTTGGATACATTTACTTTTTAACTGGTGTATTAGATGTTACAATCGATCATCCTAATAGAGTCGCATTATATATCTCAATTGCTATATTAGCGTTCATCAGTTTAATACTAGGATTTATGACTTGGTTAGGTATAAAAGCTATTCCAATATTTATGATATTATTATTCTTTAGTTTACAGCTCATCATGTTACCGAAACAAATGTTACCACAGTTTTATCAAGATTATATGATAAGCTGGAATCCGTTTAGACATTATGCAGAGACTTTAAGAGAACTCATATTCTTAAATCACAGTTTAGAACTTAATAGCACAATATGGATGTTTATAGCATTTATTATATTCGGTGGTATCTCAACTTTATCAGCAGCTATCATCAGAAAGCATAATCCAACAAGAACTGAAGTACCATCTTAATCAAAGAAAGACCAAATAGTATATTCTAGCTGGTCTCAGATTGTGGACAAACCAAACGTGGACAAACGTTTGGTTTGTTTTTTGTCTTTTTTACATGTTTCATTCAAATTTCATACTAAAAAAGTTCATATTTTTGGGTTCAGTACAGACATTGCCTAAGTCGTGAGTTAAGTCCAAAGTTAATCCAAGACATTGTCCATGTCGTGAGTTTAGCCCGTAGTTAATCCAAGACATTGCCCATGTCGTGAGTTTAGTCCGGAGTTAATCCAAGACATTGTCCATGTCGTGAGTTTATTCCGGAGTTAATCCAAAACTTTGCCCATGTCGTGAGTTAAGTACACAGTTAATCCAAGACATTGCCTAAGTCGTGAGTTTAGTCCGCAATTAATCCAAGACTTTGACCATGTCGTGAGTTAAGTCCCCAGTTAATCCAAGACATTTTTGTACATACTTAAACAATCAAAAGTGTACATTATTAAATTATCATTTCCAAGTTTAGTCTGAAGTTAATCTAGCCATCTTATTCAAATAGAACGCTGAACTCAAAGTTTTAATTGGGGCTCAACAAAAAAAGACTGCCAACAAGTTCACTTTAAGTGATTTTGTCGACAGTCTGAGACCGACTAGTATATTCTAGCTGGTCTTTTTCATTTCTATAATATTTCTCTCGCTGCAAGTACAGCTTCTTGTGTGATTTCATGGCTGTTCACCCATGTTTCACTTACGGTTGCGTTACGTTCTTTAAATATTTCTATGACGTGTTCGCTTTGTGCTTTTGTCACAATTGGATCTTGTTCGCCCATTGATAAGAAGACTTTAAATGCTGATAAGTCTTTATGGTTGTTTTGTAAATCTACTGGATAGAGTGGCGCGAATAACAATGCTTTTTGGAATGGTGTTTCTTCTCTTAATATAAGATTAATCGCCATATTGGATCCGTTTGAAAAGCCTACTGGTATCACGTCTTCTAGTTTAAATTCATATTCTTTAGCGGATTCTTTTATAAATTGATATAACATTTGTCCTCTATACTCTAGATCTTCTAAGTCATATTCGCCTTCAGCTAATCTTTTGAAATATCTTGCCATGCCATTTTCTGACACATCGCCTTTAACGCTTAATACACTATAAGTTGGATTTAGCATTTCTGCTAATGGTAATAAATCTCTTTCGTTACCGCCTGTACCGTGCAATAACAAGAATATTGGCTTACCTTGGTCACCTTGTTTAAATATATGATTCATTCTTTGACATCTCCATTCTTATTGTGGTCTTTCGATGGTAAATGTTTTACCGATTTCAGCATAGTCATTACCTGCAAGTCTGCTTACTGCGCTTAATTCATCTTTATTAATATAGCCATTGTCATAAATGGCTTCATCGAAATGATAATACTTCACTTCTAATAGGAGTAAATCTGAAACAGATTCACCGTCTTTTTTAATGACGATATCTTCTTTTAATACTGTTTCGAACCGTACTTTACTTTGTTTCAAACCTGGTACGGAAACTTCAACAGAATCCACCTGTTCAAACTCAGTACGCTCAATTTCACTTTCATCTGGACTTAATAATGCGGCAGTTTGATTGGCATCTTTCACATTATCAGTATCAACGATATGCACAACCGCTTCGTTGTTCTGCAAAATATTTCTCGCCGTATCTTTCGGTTCACCGTTTACACGCTGTACGGCTATAGACAATATTGGAGGGTCTGAAGATACAACGTTGAAAAAGCTAAATGGTGCAATATTCAATAACCCACTGTCTGATTGTGTTGTCACAAGTGCGATAGGTCTAGGGATAATCGATCCAATTAACAATTTGTAATTTTCTTTTTGTGATAATGCTTCAGGTCGTATCTTCTTCATAATAGACGCTCCTTCTTTGTTGAATTAATGTTTTGTACTTGTATCGAATGCTTTAATTTCAGATTCAATATAGTCACGTTTTGCTTCTAAGAATGGTGGCAACGCCAGACTTTCACCTAAAGTTTCGTAAGGCTCATCTCCCATAAATCCTGGTCCATCTGTAGAAACTTCTATGAGTATATGTCCAATTCTGGCATACAACGCTTCAAAATAGAAACGATCGACATTACCTGAGTTTCCAATGCGTAATTCATTATATTTATCTTCCCATGCTTTAATTGCTTCATGGTCTTTCAATCTAAATGATACGTGGTGAACTTCCCCGTAACCTTGTCTTGCTTCAGGACTTTGGTCGTCTTTTCTCAATATTACTTGAGCGCCATTACCGCCTTCTCCAACTTCTAATATTGTTACATCATCTTCTTCGATAATCGGTTTCATACCGAATACTTGTTTCAATACTGATTTAAAGTCTTCATAATAGCTGACTGTTATTTCGATTGGACCTAATCCATAAATGGCTTTATCTTCAGGTACCGGGCCATTTTTCCAAGGTATACCGGGTTTAACACCTTTATTCAACTCATCAGAAATTAATTGATATCTTTGTCCGTCTTCTTCTTCAAAAGGTAATACTTTTTTGCCGAACAATTCTTGAATGCCATCATGTTTCACGCCAAATTCTTCAAAACGATTTAAATAATATTCAAGTGCTGCGTCATTAGGTACTCTAAATGCTGCACGGCTAATTGAGTTTGTACCTCTACTGCCTTTAGGATTGTTTGGAAAATCAAAAAATGTCATGTCTGTTCCAGGTGATCCTTGATCATCTGCGAAAAATGTATGGTACGTATATATGTCATCTTGGTTTACTGTTTTTTTAACTAAACGCATACCTAGTACTTGTGTGAAAAATTCATAGTTTCTAACTGCATCATTTGTCATTGCAGTTACGTGATGGATACCGATAAGTTCATTATTATTACTCATTATAATTTCCTTCTCTCTTTTTGTTTTTATTTCGAATTCGAAATAATATAATTTAAAAAATTTGCGCTTCAATCTACTCAGTAGAAAACGCGCTTATTTTTTTGAGTGCTCTTCGAAATATAGCAAGTTCTTCGTCATCTAAAATAGAAAATGCTTTTTCTATTGTTTCGGCATGTTGTGGAAAAATTTTATCCATTAATACATGCCCTTTCTCTGTTAATACGGCATACGTAATACGTTTATCTTCTGTATCTTGACGACGGGCTACATAGGCTTTCTTAACGAGTTGGTCAATAACGTAAGTTGTACTACTACTTGCTATGAGAATGCGTTGTTTAACCTTTTGAATAGGCTGATCACCTTTATGATATAAAAGTTCCATAACAGCAAATTCAGTAATATTTAAACCGTAATTCTTCATATCTTGTTTAACAATACGGTCTAACGTATCGTTCGTACGTTTTATACCTACTAAAGCTTTTAAAGACTCTTCTGTTCTATCCATGTCATCACCTATTCAAATATTATTTCGATTTCGAGATAATTGTAACGCGACTAAAATTGAAAGTCAACATATTTGAGTATAAAAATTATACCCGTTTAATTTATGTGTTGTTTTTCCAATTTTCTAACAAATTTACTTTATTTGCTTTTTAAAATTTAATAACATATAATTCTTATTGAAAAACTAAGGTTTATAACAACAAATATTGGAGTAATGGGATGAAAGCTTTTGATTTAATTGGGAATACACCACTCGTTTTACTAGAACATTACAGCACAGACAGTGTGAAGATTTATGCAAAATTAGAAAGTTACAACATCGGGGGAAGCATCAAAGATAGATTAGCAAAATATTTAATAGAACAAGCTATCAATCAAGGTGAACTTACATCAGGAGATACGATAGTAGAAGCTACTGCTGGTAATACGGGTATTGGACTCGCTATCGTAGCCAATCATTATCATATTAATTGTGTCATCTATGCACCTGAAGGATTTTCTGAAGAAAAAATGACTATTATGAAAGCTTTAGGCGCAGAAGTAAGAAGAACGCCACGCTCTGAAGGTATGATTGGCGCTCAACAACATGCGAAAAAATATGCAGAAGATCACGGCGCTTACTACATTAATCAATTTGGAAATAAAGAGAATCCACAAGCTTATGTCGATACATTAGCGACAGAAATACTCGAACAATGTCCAAACATCAATTACTTTATTGCTGGCGCTGGGTCTGGAGGCACTTTTGCAGGGACCGCTTCAGTTATGAAATCATACGATGTTCGTAACATCATTGTAGAACCTGAAGGCAGTATTCTTGCTGGAGGAAAAGAACATTCACACGATACAGAAGGCATTGGCGTTGAAAAGTGGCCGACATTTTTAGATCGCTCATTAGTAGACGACATTAAGGTCATCAGTGACGAAGATGCATTTCAAAATGTATCTGGACTTGCATTAAATGAAGGTATTCTGGCCGGTAGCTCATCAGGTGCAGCATTACAAGCAGCCATTGATGTTGCAAATCAAATAGAACAAGGGCATATCGTTGTCGTCTTCCCTGATGGTAGCGATCGATACATGTCTAAAAATATATTTAATTACGGAGGAAATCATAATGAATAAAAAAACGTTACTTATACACGGTGGAAAAACAACTGACGCATATACAGGTGCTGTTACAACACCTATCTATCAAACAAGCACATACGAACAAGATGGTATTGGAGAACTAAGACAAGGATACGAATATTCTAGAACGGCTAACCCTACTCGTACAGCTTTAGAAACTTTAATCGCTGATTTAGAACATGGTACTAATGGTTATGCTTTCGGTTCAGGAATGGCAGCAATATCTGCAGTTATTATGTTATTAGATAAAGGCGACCATATTTTAATTAATTCTGATGTATACGGTGGTACTTACCGTGCATTAACAAAAGTATTCACACGATTTGGTATAACTTTTGATTTTATTAACACAACTAACATTGAAAATATAGAATCTTCTATAAAAGAAGAAACTAAAATGTTATTTATTGAAACACCATCAAATCCATTACTACAAATTACAGATATTAAAGCAGCAAGTGAAATTGCTAAAAAACATGATATTTTAACGGTTGTAGATAATACATTTATGACACCTTATTACCAAAATCCTTTAGATTTAGGCGCAGACATTGTACTTCATTCTGCTACAAAATATTTAGGTGGCCATAGTGATGTCGTTTCAGGATTAGTTGTAACTGCTGATGAAGCACTTGGAGAGCGCATTGCATTCATCCAAAATTCTACTGGTGGTATATTAGGACCGCAAGATAGCTATTTATTAACACGTGGTATCAAAACTTTAGGATTAAGACTAGAACAAATCAACAGAAATGTTAAAGAAGTCGTTGATTTATTGAAACAACACGACAATGTAGTTAAAACGATCCACCCATTGAATGAAGACCATGTTAACCGTGATGTTCATTTTACTCAAGCATCAGGATATCCAGGTATTATATCTTTTGAAGTAGCAGACGTAGAAAAAGCAAAAGAAGTGATTAGACATACTCAATTGTTCACTTTAGCAGAAAGTTTAGGTGCAGTAGAAAGCTTGATATCCGTACCAAGTTTAATGACACATGCATCTATCCCAACAGAAATTAGACATAAAGAAGGTATCGCAGACGGATTGATCAGATTATCAATCGGAATAGAAGATACAGAAGATTTAGTAGCAGACTTAAAACATGCATTAAATCAAATATAATGATCCATGCTCAAAATTAAAAAGCATATCACACTACTGATATTTGTAAGTAGTGTGATATGCTTTCGTTTGTTCTTTTAAGTACATGCTCTATGTTGCAAGACTGGCCAAACAAGCAACATAGAAGGCCTGTATGTTGCAAGACTTATCAAACAAGCTACATAGAACGTCTCTATGTTGCAAGACTTATCAAACAAGCTACATAGAACGTCTGTATGTTGCAAGACTCACCAAACAAGCTACATAGAAGAGCTGTAAGTTGCAAGACTTATCAAACAAGCTACATAGAACGTCTCTATGTTGCAAGACTTATCAAACAAGCAACATAGAAGGTCTCTATGTTGCAAGACTTACTAAACAAGCAACATAGGACGCCTGTATGTTTTAAAATATGGATAAAACGCACGAAGACTCGAAAGATATCGTGCGATTTTGGTAAAATCTGGTTTAGCTTTAATGGCTACCAATATAAGAAAAGAGCGTAAATTCTTATTTATTTAAGAATTTACGCTCTTTCTCGTTAATCTAGTATGTTAATGTCCCAGTCATCTTTTGCTATTTATCATGTGGATCCTGACTTGATAAATTCAACGGCTCTATGTATCATGTGGACCTCGACTTGATAAATTGCCTTCCTCTTCTTCACTCACTTGATAAATAGCCCTCCTATTCCTCAGAAAAAAACGCCGAGCTCTCAGCTTCGACGTTTTATTTTTTAAAATTTAAATTTATTTGGTTTATAAAAGACGATGATGACCGCGGCTACTACGAAGAATGCCATGGCGATGATCAATGGGAATTCTATATTAATATCAAATGCTACTCCGGCTACTAATGGTCCGATTAAGTTACCTACACTTGTTGCAGCTGAGTTTAATCCACCTGCTGTACCTTGATTATTACCGGCTAGTTTTGAGAAATAGTTTGTCATGGATGGTCTGATTAAATCGAACCCAATGAAAATAACAAAACTGACGAGCATTACTGTAATGTATTTTGAAGCGATTAAAAATGCCCCTAAAATCAGTACTGAATATATTAATGAGAATAACGTTAATTTAATCTCACCTATTTTCCCGACAAGTTTTTCAAA
The DNA here is from genome assembly GCF_022387115.1 of Mammaliicoccus sp. F-M27. Lineage (NCBI taxonomy): Bacteria > Bacillati > Bacillota > Bacilli > Caryophanales > Staphylococcaceae > Mammaliicoccus > Mammaliicoccus sp. F-M27. Next base: position 22,945 of record NZ_JAJNIE010000019.1, read on the forward strand.
TAAGAACAACTGGAATATGACACCGACTATCGCACCGCCTGTAATGGCTATAGAAATATCTTTCGGCTCAAATCCTACTTTTTCTGCTGTATATAATGAGAACATTGTTTCTGTCGATGCTAAACCATATGAAAGTATTAGCATAATAATAATAGGTACGACAAACAATTTATATGGGAATGGTTCTTTAACTTTTGTTTTCTGTGTTTCTGTTGAATCATCTTCACTTGCTTCTTTTAAAAGGAATATCGAGAATAATAAAGCTATTATGCCTAGTCCACCGGCAAAATAAAAAGGCATTCTATGCGAAATTTCTGCTAAGAATCCTCCTACACCTGGTCCTACTATAAATCCTGTATTTATAACTGCTGACATATAACTAAAGTTCTTCGCTCTATCCTCAGATGTAGATAAATCACCGATCATACCATTTACGCCTGGCATTACAAATGCTGCACTGATTCCACCTAATACTCTTGATAGTAAAAGTATTGAAAATGTATCACCCATCGCAAATATAAATTCTGAAATGGAGAATAATAGGAGTCCAATAATGATAATAATTTTTTTACCAAATTTATCTGCAAATCGTCCTCCAAATGGTGATGCAATCATTTGGAACAATGCGAACACTGCTACTAATACGCCTAAATCACTTCCGTTTAAATCTAAATCATATAAAATCGTTGGTAGTACTGGAATAACGATACTAATTCCTAAAAACATTAAAAATATATTAAAATATAAAACATTTAACTTACTATTCATTTTAGACCTCCTTATTCGTTACATTTGTAAATATTAAGTGATTTTCACTATATTCTAATCTATTTATTTCCATTTGCATAACGTTACGCAAACTTTAATATATACAATTTATAGTGTATAGTAACTATACAGTCAAGAGAAGGAGAACAATTTATGCAAAAAATTAATCAAATACCAATAAGTGAGTTTGCGAGCTTAACAAATGTAAGTCGTCAAACACTCATTTACTATGATAAAATCCACCTTTTTAAGCCTGATTATAAAAATGAAATAGGCTATCGTTACTACTCCATTAAACAGATTGAATTAATTAGTGTGATTACATTATTGAAAGAATTAGGCATGCCACTTAAAGAAATTAAAGAATATACACAAAACAAATCTCCTGAACACTTTTTAAATTTAATGCATCAACAGAAAAAAACGATTCAAGAACAGAAACAACATTTAGATTATAACGAAATGATCATCAATGATAAAATTCAACTCATTAAAGAAGCGATACAGACACCTTTCGATGAAATTTCATTACACAATATAGAAGAAACAACATTTTATATAAGTGATAATATCGCAAATGCTTCAGAACTTGATTTTTTAATATCCATTAATCATTTTATTGAAGAGCTTAAAGCACACGCCCTTTTTTCAAGCCAACCAATCGGCGTTATATCAAATAAAAATGAAATTTTAAATCAGAAATATCATAATTATAGTTATCTGTACGTTAAAATTCCTAACGCTAAAAATGATTATACGAATACCATTACCTTAAAAGGACAGTACTTAATCGGTTATCATTTAGGTTTGGATACAAATATTGAAGAAACATATTTAAAAATGCTACAAAAAATAGAAGAAATGCATTTAACAATCGGACAATATATCTTTGAAGAATTCGTATTTGACTCTGTCATTAAGAATAACGAGAACGAATATATAACGAAGATTATGATCGAAATAGAATAAGAAACCTCCACACTGCAATACTGCCTAAAAACATACAAAAGCTGACTACAAAGTTTCATACATTGTAGTCAGCCTGATATTGAATATTATACTTTTAATCTTGCATTGATGATTAATGGATATACTAATAAAGTTGAAACAATGCCGATAGCACCTAGTATATGGAACGTTTCATATATATGATGATATACCCATTTGAAGAATGGCATCATGTCACCAAGCACATACCATATAAAGACGATTACGCCTGCTAATAATATCCCTATTAGCGTTGGAATAATACCAACACGATACATAATTGCACCGACCAAGAAACATATACCTGCTATAAAAATAACAGCTAAGAAGTCTACCCACATATTATCAAAAGTATTGGCATTTGGAAGGACATCTCCCGCTCTCTTCAATGTAACATGACTACCAAAAATGTCTGAAACAAGCTCTAACAAGTAACTGACGATTTCGTGTATAACAAGCATGATGACAATAAATATAAAGTAACTTAACCATAAACTAAAAATATATTGTCTTCTCGTAGAGCCAAGTTCAACAGCTGATTTAAATGGATCTCCATATAGGAAGAATGGAAGGAAGCCTAATATACCGTAAATTGGTCCAGACAATAATGGACTAAACTCGTCTGAAGGTTCGATATAAAATCCAATAACAAAATATAATGCTGCTAATGCCAGAAGCACGATACTAAATGTGTAAAATTGTATTTTTAGTTCTTTAAATATAATAAAGAATGAACCTTTCAAATCACCCATGATTAGCCTCCTTTGTCATCGTTATATTGACTAAATAGTCTTGAATACTTGCCTTATCCACTTTAATCTTTAAATCTCTACATTGTTCAATCAACTTGTCATCAAATGGTATGTCTGCCATAACTTTATGTTGATTCATTATTGTAGACTCCTCAATAATATCGTCACCAGAAACAATTTGTTGTATATTTTCCAATTTACCAACTAATATTGCACCTCTAGATTGGAAATACTCAATAGGTTCATGTAATTTCACTTGATGACCTGATATAACAATCAGTTTTTCACAAATTTTCTCAATTTCTTTAATATGATGCGATGCAATCATAATATATCTTGGATCTTCTTCAAATGAGTCTCTCAATGCTTTCATAAACACTTTTCTCATATAAGCATCTAAGCCATTTGTTGGTTCATCTAACATCGTAACTGGCGCATGACTCGCTAAACCAATGACACTTTGCACCATCGAATGCATACCTTTAGAGAACGTTTTAATTTTCTTTTTTCTCGGTAATTCGAATAAATCAATTAAATAATCCGCTTCTTCTTGATTCCAATTGTCATTGAACATTGAAGCAAATTTCATAGCATCATTCACATTCCAAGTCTTACCGAAAAAATGATTTTCTCTTAAATATGTGATTTGTTTAGTTGCTGCTGCGTTATTATATGGATTAAGGTTTAATATTGATATTTGCCCTGAATTCTGTCTCTCTTGACCTGACATGAGTTTCATTAATGTCGTCTTACCTGAACCATTGCGACCCCACAATCCAATAATCATAGGTTTCTCTTCTTGAAGTGTTAAATCTTGAAGAACATATTCATCTTTGTACTTAAACGACATATCCTGAATATCAATGATTGTCATAGTCCTGCTCCACCCTTCTAATTAATTCTTCTTTACTTATATTTAGTCTTTTTGCTTCTTTAACCATGTTTTGGATATAAGAATTTGAGAAGTCTTGCATTCTCGTATTTATGAGCTTATCGCGCGCATCTTCAGCTATAAATACACCAATACCTCTCTTCTTAGCAACAATGCCTTCATCCATCAACAACGTAATACCCTTTTGAGCCGTCGCTCTATTGATATTGTAAAAGTTTGAAAGTTCTGTTGTGGAAGGTATTTGTTCACCTTCTGACAAAAGTCCTTCAACTAAATCATCTTTAATCATATCTGCAATTTGCAAAAATATAGGTGTATCATCATTTAAAGTAGGTTTCATTTTCATTCTCCTTATCCTATAACATGATTGGTTGATTAGTTGTGTAACCAACTATAATATCGTTCATGTTATTTGTCAAACATATTTATGATGTTTTGCTTTAATTATAAAGCCATATCCCTTATTATATCAGTATTTAAAGCATATTATTTTTCCACAAAAAAAGAGTGGGACAAAAATCTAATTTTACAAAAAGATTCCATTGTCCCACCCTAACAAGAGAGTGATGAGGATTTAAAAAGCTTGCTATAGGTACTATCACTCACATTTTAAAACAAATCATTCATGGCTTTATCGAAATATTTTTCAAAGTATTCTTGTCTATGAATACCATCTGGTTGTGTGACAAACGTTAAACTTGATTCTGGATGAGCAAGCTTTTCTTTTAACAATTCAACTGCTTCATACGTGTCAGGTACCATATTTTTTAAAATATTCGTATATTCTGCGCCTTCTTGTTCACCGACATACCAATAAACGTGACGTGGATATTCAATTTCGTTACTACTGTTAATAAATTCAACGAAGTTTGGATACCACATTGATGCTGAGATGAGTATATAGTGGCCGAATATTTGTGGACGCGTTAACAATGCATATAAAGATACTAACGCGCCGAACGAGCCTCCACCGATTGCTAAATATTCAGCTTCATCAAATATATGATAGTTCTCTTTAAGAAAAGGGATTAACTCGAATTCCAATAAATCTAAATATTGCTCCGCTTCCCCAGCATAATGCGCTTGTTCTATATCCGCTTCCCACGGTGTATATTCCCTGTTTCGTTCTACAGGTTCTAACCCGACGAACATGATGTTTTTCGGATTATTTTTAATGTGTTCACTAAATAAATCATCACCATCTTGTACAAACACAGTCGTAAACGGTTTAGGATTTTCTTCATCATAACCTATGGGCATTGCTATCGTTAATAAACGATCATTCCATAAGATTTTTTGTACATCTTGCATAATCTTCCACCCACCTTATCTTCCCAAAATCAATTGAGAAATGTTATCATTCAATCCATCATAACATAAAATGCAATGCGTTATCATTTGCATAACCACAACATTTGTATCATGATAAAATTAAACATTTATATCAGATAAACAAAGGGGTGCTTATATTATGAAAAGAGCATTAATCGTACTTACAGAAGCATATGCAGATTGGGAATTAAGTTATGTCGCAGCAGAACTTTCCATGTCACATTCATTTAAAATTGACACAGTGTCATTAGGAGAATCTACCGTCACATCTATCGGTCAAATCAAGACGATTGTTGACTATCCCATTGATCAAATTACAGAACCTTACGACGCTTTAATCATTATAGGCGGCAACAGCTGGCCCACTATCGAAAACGAACAACTGATACAACTGATTAAGACATCATTAGACGAAGGCATCATCGTCGGTGCTATATGTGGCGCAGTAGATTTCCTAGCTCGAAATCATTTATTAACAGGTTTCAAACATACCGGGAATGACTTAAACACATGGACGACAGATGAAAAGTTTAAACAATATACAAATTCAATAGACTTCATAAATGAAGATAGCGTAATCGATCAAAATCTCGTCACAGCAAACGGATCAAGCAGTGTCGACTTCGCCTTTAACGTCATCCTCGCACTCGGACTAATCGACAATAAAGAGGCAGAGAAAAATAAATACTTCTATAAATCAGGATTTGTAGCATATAAACTGAAATATGGAGAAATTGGATAAACACAATTATATAGAAATAAGGAGCCCATAATATGACGCAACATAACAAAATTGTAAAAATCGCAGCGCAATATGGTTTGAATATCCAACCTGAAACGATTACTTTGAATGATTCGGGATTAGATTTTCAAGTTGCATTTGCTAAAGATGATCATGATAAAGATTGGGTGTTAAGGATACCGAGAAGAGCGGATGTTTATCAGCGTACACAATCCGAAAAACAAACTGTCGACTTTTTACAAGAGCATGTATCATTTGAAGTGCCAAAATGGAAAGTGCATGAAGCGGATCTGATTGCTTATCCAAAGCTTACCGGTGTGGCTGCAGCTACAATAGATCCTCAAATACAAAAATACGTATGGGAAATTGAGCATAAACCCGTACCCGATAATTTTGTAAACACATTGGCTGAAGCACTTGTTGATTTGCATAGCATTCCTGAAGAAAATATTACTGCACAACATATCAAGACCAAATCCATTCAACATATTAGAAACGACTTTCAACAAAGAATGGAAAACGTAAAAGCAACATATGGCGTATCTGAAGAAATATGGAATAGATGGCAACAATGGATAGAAAACGATGAACTTTGGCCGGAATATGCAACCATGATACACGGAGACTTACACCCTGGACATATTATAGTAGATTACGACGCAAACGTCACAGGGTTCATAGATTGGACAGAAGCAACGCATTCCGACCCGTCAATGGATTTCATGGGACATCATCGCGTATTCGGTGAAGAAGGCCTTGAACAACTCATAGCAGCGTATAAAAGCGCAGGAGGAAACACATGGCCTCGAATGAAAGAACATATCATCGAACTCAATGCCGTATTTCCACTGTTCATCGCAGAATTCGCAATGGAATCTGGAGAATTTGCATATGAAAAAATGGCGAAGAAAGAATTAGGTGTGGAAGAATAGTAAATAAAAAACCCATCAACTGTGAACTGCACCCTGTCAAGTAGACAACTAAATAATAAAAATGTATTTTTGGTCGAATTCATAGCTATGCTATAGATTCGGCCATTTTTA
>NZ_JAJNIE010000020.1:0-20672 GCF_022387115.1 Mammaliicoccus sp. F-M27
TTCTATACCAGGAATTGGAGATCTAACTGCAGCCATGATAATCGGTGAGCTTGGAGATATATCTCGATTCAAATCAAATAAACAGTTAAATTCTTGTCTTTAATAAAATCATATATCAGTTCGTTTGTTGAGCCTGAACCAATAAAGATGATATCTTCATTATTTATTAAATCTCCACATTTTTTGGCAATTTTTAATTTATTGGACACATTGATAGTTTGTTTTTCTTTATGAGATTTCTCACTATATAAACGTTCTTCTTTCAATTTTGCGCCACCATGGATTCTATTTAGCAAGCCTTCATTCTCTAATTCTTGTAAATCTCTTCGAATAGTCATTTCAGCAACACTCATTTTTTCAGAAAGGGCAGACACTTTAACAGATAGCTCGCGGTTTAGTTCATCCATAATGAATCTGTGCCTATCAACTTTTAGTTTCACGATTCGTCCTCCTAGTCATAACACTTTTTATAAGTTCGAATTTGTTTGCTTATATTGTAGCACACATGTTTATATAGTAAGCACAATATAGAAAAAGGGTTTATCCATTTTATATAACGGATAAACCCTTTATTTGCTTCAATAATCATTAAATTTATTCGATTTCATCAGTTAATTGTTCAAGTTGATCGATTAAACTACCAATATAGGCGATTGTTTCTTTTAGAGGCTTATCAGTCGTGATATCGATGCCTGCTAATTCTGCAAGTTCAACTGGTGATTTTGAGCCACCAGATTTCAAGACATTTAACCAATCTTCAACTGCAGGTTGGCCTTCTTTTTCAATTCTTTGGCTCATCGCTGTACCAATCGTCAGTCCTGCAGAATATGTGTAAGGGTATAAGCCCATATAGTAGTGTGGTTGGCGCATCCAAGTTAATTCAGCACCTTCAGTGATCTCAACATCGTCTCCCCAAAAGTCAGAAATCACTTGTTTCTTAATTTCATTGAGAAGTGGGGCAGTTAAAGCTTCACCATTATCGACACGTCTATATACTTCTCTTTGGTATTTAGCTTCTAGTAAATGCGTTACCATATTATGATAATATGTTCTAGAAATAATAGAACTAATTACCCAGCTCTTAAATTTAGGATCATCTGATTTTTTCAACAAGCTATTGGCCATCAGCATTTCATTCATTGTAGATGGCGCTTCTACAAAGTACATTGAGCAATCAGTTTCATAGACATTTTGATGAGCATTTGCCAAATTAAAATGTCCTGCATGTCCTAATTCATGAGCCAATACAAATACTTCTGTCATTTTACTCGTCCACGAAATAAAAATAAATGGATTGACGCCATATGGACTAGCACAATAAGCACCCGTTTGTTTTCCTTTATTTTGAGGGAAATCTATCCAGCGTTTATCATAGCTGTCATTAACCATTTCCATATAATCTTCTCCAAGAACACTCAAAGCATCCTTAATATACGCTTTAGAACCTTCAATAGAAACATCTGGTTCATACGTAGGATCTAAAGGTATACGTAAGTCTTCAAATTTCAACGTATCCAATTGATTAGTACGCTTTAGTAATTGGGCATATCTTCGCATATGGGGCGCTAATTCTTCAGAAATAACATCAATTTGTCGATCATACATTTCTCTCGTTACATCTTGAGGCTCTAATAAGAAATCTATTACAGAATCATAACCACGTAATTCAGATTCTATTTTTTCCTTTTGAACATGCGTATTGTATATTGCTGCAGTCGTGTTTTCATAACGACGTAATGCTTCATTAAATTTCTTGAAAGCATTTCTTCTCACTTCAGTGTTTGAATCAACTTCATAATCACCTTCAAAGGACACATAATCTAAAGGAATTTCCTCTCCATGAGCTTCAAAAGTGCCGAATTCAATATCTAACATTTTAGTAATACCATACATTTCATACGGTGCACCAAAAGTAGGTGAGAACGTAGCTAGCGTTTTTTCAACTTCTGGATGTAAAGTATGCGCTTTTTGACGTTTTAATAATGATAAATATTTAGGATATTCAGATTGCTTAATTAAAGCATTAAACGCTTCTTCATCTAACTGTAAAATTTCTGATTCAACAAATGATAGAAGGCCAGCTACTTTTCCATAAGTAGTTGAAAATTGAGCCGCTACTTTTTGGCTCTTATCATCAGAAGTGTCTGTAGAATATAATAATTCCGCATATGTACTTAAATGTATAATGCTTACAATAATGTCAGCTTGGTCTTTTAAAGCTGATTCTATAGTTGAGATTTCATTTAATTGGTTCACATATTTTTCATTAAAAGCCTTTACAGTGCTAACTAAATCTTTTAATGAACTATAAAACGCATCATTATTATGATATAAGCTTGAAAGATCCCACGTTTGCTGAATAGGAACTTCATTTCTTAATACTTGTCCCATCGTATCACCCTTTTTAATTATTTATTCAAAATATTTAACTTATATAATTTATTATACATATAATTAAGTGTCTCGTCATATTATTGAGAAGCTATCATCTAATGGTGTTCGCTGAATATATACAAACCATTTTCTAAATAATATAAATACATTTAATATTAAATTTATAATTAAACTAAAAGAAACAGGGTATAGATATAGACAACTAGAATAAAGGAGGCGAACATCTTGAACATATTCGATTTTCCAAATTATTTATGGATTTCTTTCGTAATAGTCATTATTTTTTCTGTTTTATCTTCATTAATACTTAAAAAACACGTAATTAGTGCAATTTTGACATTTATCGTATTAGGTATAATCGCATTTATATTGCCTAATTTTTATGATATTACATATGAACCATTATTAGGATACGCTGCTTTTATGGCTATCATTAGTCTGATCGTATGCTTATTTACATGGTATTTAATGAGAAAGAATCAAAGAAGAAAAGCTGCAAAACATACTCAAAATGAAGACATTGAAGATGGACGCCAATTTAATGAACTCAAAAGACGTGATAAATAAAATACAAATCAAAAGAAGCCTTAAGATCTTTGAGATCTTAAGGCTTCTTAATGTATGGTTTCATTCAGTTCATGCGAAACACTTATTTAAAATGAATAGGTGTTGTAATGGCATATAATGTTTCATTGATTAATTTTGATTGATTGGCACTTAAATCAGAATTCTTCAATGTACCTTCACGTTCATAATTACATCTTTCAATTGTTTGTATACTTTTACTGTTTTTAACGTCAATATATGCTTCAATCCTTGCAAATTGATGTGTTTCAATTAAATAGCGTGTAACAAATTGAATTGCTTCAGTCATGTAGCCTTTACCTTGAGCTGACACGACCGTCCAATATCCAATTTCACAAGAAGGTATTCTTAAGTCTATATCTTGCAACACTATTGAACCAACGAATGTTTTAGTTTCTTTATCAAAAAGAAAATATCTTAAAATTTGCTTGTTATAGTTCATATCTGTTGTTTTATTGATAAAATCTATCGCTTTAAATTCATCGAAATTATAATTAAAAAAGGAAACCCATTCTTTTAATGTACCAGCAGAATGGAGTAATTCATCTTTAATCGTTTTTTTATATGCTAATACTTGTTCTCCAGCCATAAGTATTAAACGAGATGTTTCTAAAGTTAAGTCATATTGAGGTTCTCTGTTCATGTTAAAACTCCTGTCTTTCTATTATTCTATATATACTATACCACTTATTAATCTGACATGATTTCAAAAATAAAAAATTATATTTGTTGTTGACTCTTACGTTACGTTAGACTTTATAGTGAATATATGAGGAGGTTAAGTAAATGGAAATGACTGTTAAAGAACTAGCCAAAATAGTAGGTATAAGTGTGCGCACACTTCATCATTATGATGACATTAATTTGTTAAATCCATCTAACATTTCAGAATCTGGCTATAGACTTTACTCTGAAGACAATTTAGATAGACTTCAACAAATCTTATTTTTCAAAGAGCTTGATTTTCCTCTAAAAAAGATAAAAGAAATTCTCGACGATCCATCGTTTGATAAACAAGAAGCATTGCATATGCATAAGAAACTGTTAATGAATAAAAGAAAACGCATTGATCAAATGATACAAACGATAGATCAAACAACGAGACATATGAAAGGAGAAATAAATATGACTAAAGAAGAAAAATTTATAGGATTCGATTTCAATAAAAATGAATATGAAGCTGAAGCACGTGAAAAGTGGGGCGGTAAGACAGTGGAACATGCGAATAAGCGTATCCATAATTTGTCTGAAACAGAAAAGAAATCAAAGGAAGAAGAAATGAATGAAATCTTTAGAGCATTTGCTGAATATAGAGAAACATCACCAGAATCAGAAGCCGCACAATCAATCGTACAAAGATGGTATGACTATTTAAACGCTAATATAGATTATGAATATACGTTAGAAGTCTTTGATGGAATTGGAGAAATGTATGTTGCTGATGAAAGATTCACTAAAAATATAGATAAATTCGGTAAAGGAACCGCACAATTTGCTAGCGAAGCAATTAAAGCTTATATTAGTAAACATTCATAACAAGAGATAAAGCACAATGAACAAATCGTATTAATTACGATTTGTTCATTGTTTAATTTTATTCATATATATGATAAGCTATCATAATCTAAAATTCAGATTTAATGAAATGATCTATGTATTTAGACATTGCATAACTACCGTATATGATATATAAGCTCAATTAATGCCTGATAATTAGCAGCAAAACAATTAATGCTTGTATTAAACTTCATATGGACATATATATGTTAGTAAAATGGACAAAACTTATAAAACAATTAAATCATTTATAATTGAATGTAAAATCAATAATTCATATATCAGCTAATTTAATGCCGCATTTTAAGTAGCATAATCAATAATTGATTGATTATGCGTCTATAACTCAATAACAACGCAACAAAACACATTAATCGTAACGCATGGAAACATCATGACATTATTATTAAATCATTTTGATAAACAGTTTGGTTTTGAAGAATGGAAAAACTTAAACAATCCAGATTTATATGTAATAGATAATGAACAACAAATTAAACGTATAACATTAGAATAGGTGTCCCCTAAAGACAATATACTCAACTTCCTATAATATATATTATGTAAACTAATTATGAAATTTGAATTGATATGTTCATTTATACGCACTTTAATCATTTAATTATGTCATTACATTAACTCTACGATTATGACCATACTTATATATAGTCTTAGACAATCTCATTCATCATAGAAACTCTTTACTATCATTCACATATAGTAAAGAGTTTTGTATTGCTATGTTACATACGCATTTAAATTTATTAAAGCATTTATTTAAACTTTTTTAGCTTCTGAGCGATATATCATATTTCTCATTACTATAAACACCATACTGACGATCAATGCGATTACACCAACAAATAGAATTTCTTGTGTGCCTAAACTTGTAATGATTATGCCAGATATTGATGTTCCTATTGTTGTACCTAAGTTAACTGATGTTAAAAACAATCCATTGGCGAAATCTGGTGCTTGTGGTGCTGCTGACATGATCCAATATTGATTGATATTTGCGCCTATTCCGGCTAATATACCCCAAAACAGAATGATTATTGCAGTTGGTATTGTCATTTCTGCTAATGGATAAAATATTAAATAAAGTGCGATGAGCGCGATTGGAAATGCTGTTACTGTCACAATTGGTTTATCTGCTAATAACTTTCCTGCTATTATATTCCCAACAATATTGGCAATACCATATATGAGAAGCATGACACTGATTAAGTTACTAGGCATATTCGTTACTGTTCCTAAGTATTCTGCTAAATAACTATATACGCCAAATATTGCTGCATTAATAAACAACACAGCTAAAATAGATATCCATGTAACCCCTTTAATTAATATTTTTAACTGTGATCCATAAGTTAACTTTTCCGTAACTGGTATGGACGGTACAAAGTATATTGTAGCAATTAATGAAAATATATTAACGATTGCAAAGAATGACATTGCAGCTTGAATAGATATCGCTTCAGCTATGAAACTCACAATAGGCACACCTAAGACCATACCAGCTGATACTCCTATAAAGACTTTGGATATGGCTTTTGGTGCTTCTTGTTCACTAACTGACGAACCTGCTACCGATAAAGCCATCGCTACATACAGCGGATGGAAAAATGCTGGTATTACACGGGCGATTAGTGCTACTGAGAATTGAGTTGTAAATACTGAAATCACATTTCCTATTATGAAAATTGATAACACGAGTATCATTACATGCTTTCTATTCATACTAGAAAAAATTAATGGCATTGTAGGACCTGCAAATGCAATAGCAAGTGCGAATAAACTCACAAGCAATCCAGCAGTTGATACACTTACATCAAAATAACTTGCCAAACTTGGTAGTATACCAATAATACCCATTTCAGTATTGATAATACCAAACACACCTACTGCTAATATAAATATAAGTAAACTTTTAGAGTTTTTCATAACTTTGAGTTATACCTCTTTTCTATACTTTTCTATTATGTCTTAACCTTTCTAGATCCATCATAAGGTGCTACAATACAAATGTCGAATACCTATATTGAATGCTTTAGTATACATAATAAGCATAGGAGGTTGTAAAATGGATATCCGTTTACTTCGTTACTTTATAGCTGTTGCGCATGAACAAAACATCTCTGCTGCAGCTAAATCTTTACACATCACTCAACCAACATTATCTAGACAATTAAGTGACTTAGAAGAAGCATTAAATACAGCTTTATTTATAAGAGGAAACCGAAAAATCACATTAACTGAAGAAGGTTTATTTTTACTATCCAAAGCTAAAGAAATCGTAGAATTAGTAGACAAAACTGAAGCGAATTTTAATCAACCTGAAGCATTAATAAGTGGTGAAATCTATATAGGCGGTGGCGAAACAGAAGCAATTAGCTTTATAGCCGACACTTTAAAAGATTTAAAAAAAGACTATCCATCTATTCAGTTTCATTTATACAGTGGTAACGCTGAAGATATTGCAGAAAAATTAGAAAGTGGCTTATTAGACTTTGGTATAGTCATTGAGCCTACAGATAAACAGAAATATGAATTTATTCAACTACCAGCAAAAGATGTATGGGGTGTTTTGATGAGAAATGATAGTCCGTTAGCTCACAAAACATCTATACAACCTACTGACTTATTAGATAAGCCGTTAATGATTTCTCGGCAAACTACCGTTGATAATGGACTATCAGGATGGTTTGGTACACATATTCAAAATTTAAATATTACTGGAACATATAATTTAATCTATAACGCGTCGGTCATGGCAGAAGCAGGACTTGGATATGTCATAAGTATAGACAAGCTCATCAATACTTCAGGCAAAAGCCAACTATGTTTTAAACCGTTAAACCCTCAATTAACAGCTGGATTAAATATCGTTTGGAAGAAAAACCAAGTTTTCTCAAACGCTGCAAAGAAATTTTTAGAAAAAATTCGAGAAAATATAGAACATAATAATCAAAAATAAAACACTCATCTGATTTATCTTTATCAGATGAGCGTTTTATTTTAATGTTTAAATTTTTCATCACTTAACTGATTAATGACCTTACCTACAATGATTAATACAACACCAATAATTAAACCAGTTACTAAATAAACTGTAAAATAGTCTTGATATATAAAGTACTTAATTAAACCAAATACTATAAATCCAATTATTACAAACATACCTGAAGATATAAATTTAGTTGATAATTGTTTACTATTAATTGGAATACCCCCTTACTACAACTTTAAAATTCATGCTTCTTATAATATTGTATCAAAAATAAAATTTAACATAGAATCAACTACTGAATAAACTTTCATTTATATTATAAAATATTTTGTTAATATTCGGTATTTTTTTAGCGCTGACTCCTGCGGGAAAAGCATGATTCGAAGACTACAGGCTGAGAACATGCCCGCGGAAAGCATGCGCATAAAAAAATACCGACAAAGTCTAAGACTTTGTCAGCACTCTAAAGCTGAAATATTCATGTCAGCTTTTTATCTATCTATTTCTTAATTTTTGATCTTACTTTTTGTAATGTATTGTATAAGAAGTACTTTTTCTTATTGATTGGTTTATAGAAATCACCAATTAATTCTTCTATTTGTACGTCAAATCCTCGTTTAAATCGATATACACCATAGTCTTCACTGTTTTCTGTAAAGTCTCCAGATAATCCGTAGAAGTTATATCTTTCAAAACCATTTTCAAAACAGTAATTAATCATATGCCAATGCATCATATATGGTCCCATATAGTGATTATATTTTTCACTAGATCCACCTGAGAAGTAATTAATTTCATATGCATTCTCAAAGAATACACCTGCTGCTAAGTTTAATACTTCACCGTCAGTTTTAATCAGTTCACTTGTTTCTAGTAATTCTTTTTGTGCATGATCAATTTGTCTATCAGTTTCAGCTATTTTTTTAAGTTGTTTTTCTGATTTATTTTCTTTTGCCATCATTTGATCGCGTCTTGTTTCTAAGTCATTTAAGCTTTCTTGTGTTGTCTTAATATATTCGTTTAAATCGATATATGCTAAAGGTACAAGTGCTTTAGAACCATATGTATCGATAAAGTTTAAGAAGTATTCATCTGTTTTTGAAATGAATCCTGCTCTTTCTTCTGTTTCTCTATACAGTTTAAAGAATATATCTAGTTCATCTCTTTCAAGGAAACGCACTTTAACTCCGTAATTATGCGCTTTATTAACATTACGTTTACGTTGACTATCAAAGCCTTTTTTAACTTCAGCTAGCGTTTTATCTTTTAAGTTTAATACGCCCATCCATCTTACTTGGCTTGAAGGATCGTATTTTGTTGTAAAGCCGTGATGATTATACCCTAATGACTTAATAAGGTTGATAATTTCATCGTTGGCACCGTCTTCTTTAATTTGTTTAATATCTTTATCATAAATGTTGTAAATCCAATATGGGTCTACTTTAACGTATAAACATTGATGTTGTTTTAAATATTTTTCAAGTGCTTTAAAATAATATTCTACTAAATCTAGATTACTATAATCCATTACCGGACCACGATTTGAATAATATACATAACTACCTAATGTTGGTATTTTTGAGAATAAACTTGCTGCTACTACTTGATTATTTTCATCTTTAATACCTAATAATACAACTTGAAAACCATCATTTTCCCTAGTCTTGATGTTTTCTTTCACTTGAAAGTAGTGACTTTCGTATTGACTATCAGATACGAAATCATCATATTCAGTAACCGTTAATTCTGTAAATTTCATATTATCTAAATTCCTCTCTTACTGAAAATCATTTATTTTTTTAAAACTTTTTTTATCGTTGTATATGCTTTGTATGCTGGTTTATTAATTGGTTTAACAAAATCTCCAATATATTCGTAAACATCTGCGTTATAACCTTTTTTAAATTTAATAACACCTACATCTGGCGCTTCTTCAGAAAAGTCACCGCTAATGCCATAGAAATTGTAACGATCAATATTATTTTCTAAAGCATACTTAATCATTTCCCATTGAATAGCATAACTACCTGCAAAATGACGATATTCATTAGAAGATCCACCTGCATAATATACAACTTCAAATGGATTTATAATGAAGAAACCTGCAGCTATTGGTAACGTATCACCATGCTCTTTTTTTAATTGTAGCGCTTCTTCAAGCTTAGTTTCATTTGCTTCTCTTTGTTGTTTCAGATTGTCGATTTTGTTAATTGTCTTTTGGTTATCAGGTTTCTTTTCTAAATCTTTTTCTGCTTTAGCAATATCTTTGTTATATAGTTCGTGGTCTTTTTCCAGTTGAGGAATATAAGTTTCAAAGTCTATATATGCTAAAGGTATTTTAACATTTTCAAAATACTTTATTCTATTATAGTAGAAGTCGTCTCCACGATCATGGAAATCTTTTTTCTCAGTTGTATCTTCCATAAATTGACGGAAAATAGGCATTTCATCTTCTGATAAGAAACGTACTTTAACCCCATTTTTTTGAACTTTTTTAGTATTACGCTTTCTTAAACTGTCCATATTTTTAATGAGTGTCTTTTCGTCCATGCCTTCTAAATCTAGTACTGAATGCCATCTAATTTGATGAATTGGGTGGAAACCAGTTGTGAAACCTTGATGTTCATAACCTAACGATTCGAATTGATCAATTAAACCATCACGATTAAATGATTGTTTAATATTACCGTCATGGTCTCTTAGTTGATATGGCAAGTAAGGATCCATTCTAAAGAACAAACCATTATAACCTTTTAAGTATGTAACAATTTCTTTGAAGAAAAAGTCTACCAGGTCTTTACGATCATAATCCATTACTGGTCCTCTATTCGAGTAAAAGTAATTAAATTTTTTCATAACTGGAACACTTGTTAATAGACATGCAGCTTGTACTTCACCTTGCTCATCTTTAACACCTACTAAATGTGTCGAAGTACCTTCTGATGTTTTTAATTCATAATTCCCTACAGTTTGTGTGAAATGCGTATATGGCATCTTATTAGTAAATGCTTCAAATTCACCTGTCGTTAAATTTGTAAATTTCATTTATACAATACTCCCAATCTCATATTTATGTATTTGCTACAATTATACAATATTTCATCTCTATTCGAAAACAATACTCATTACTATACCATTATTTCATAAAGAAAAACCTACCAAATGGCAGGTTTTTCTCTTAATTGCATATTATTTTATGACATTAACAAATTTTTCAGCAACTTCTTGACTCGAATTAGGATTTTGACCCGTTACGAATTTCCCATCAGTCACTGTATGAGATTCAAAGTCAGCACCTTTCACAAATCTAGCACCTTGTTGCTCTAATTGTGTTTGAAGTAAGAATGGTACATCTTCTTCAAGATCCATTGCTTTTTCTTCACTATCTGTAAATGCTGTTAATTTAACGTCTTTAACTAAATAATTTCCATCAGGAAGTTTTGCGCCTACAAACGCACTAGGACCATGGCAAACAGCACCAATTACTTTATCATTATTTCTATAATAAGCTAACATATCTTCTAAGTCTGCGTTATTTGGAAAATCAAACACCGTACCATGTCCACCTGGTAAAAAGATGCCTTCATAATTTTCAAATACGATATCTCTAATACTGTATGTTTGTTGTAATTTTTCTAACACATCATGGTATTCTTTAGTTTCATCATTTTGAGTTGAATTAGGATCAATCGGTACACTACCACCTGTAACAGATGCAAAGTCTACTTCTAATCCGTTTTTAATGAATACTTTGTAAGGAATTGCTGCTTCTTCTAGCCATAACCCAGTCGGTTTACCATCTTTAAATTGAGATGCATTTGTAACAACTATGAGAACTTTTTTACTCATTAGAAACACTCCTTTTCTTTTGTTAATGTCGATTATACATGATGTGCGTGTCTTTTTCTTCCGAGAAGGTTTATACTTCGTTAATCTTCATCTAGTGCTGTTCTAATGGATTTTAAATAATCTACAGTTTGTTCGGTGGCATCATTCTCTAATCGTTTAACAATTTCACTACCGATGACGACACCATCACTAAATGATTTGATTTCTTGAGCATTTTCCACTGTTTTAATACCGAAACCACAAACGACCGGCACATTTGCATGTTGTTGAATGAATTGTATTTTATCTTTTAAGCCTTCATGGAAACCTCTTCCGTCACCAGTAGTGGCATTCATCGTAACTGTATAAATAAAACCTTCAGCATGCTCTGCAATTTTTTTAATTCTTTCATCACTAGAAGTCATAGCGATTAATGAAATTAATTTAATACCTTTAAGCTTTAACTTCTCTTTAAAACGTTCACCTAATTCAAAAGGTAAATCAGGGATAATTAATCCATAAACATTTGCTTCAGCAATTCTTTCTATGAATTGTTCAACACCGTATGAATCAACCAAATTGTAGTATGTCATAAATAAATAAGGTGTGTTGATATCGTTTTTATGTTGAATCAATTGATCTATAATTTTATTGACTGACATACCTTGTTTAATAGCTTCTTGTCCTGCTTTCATGATTGTTGGACCATCGGCAACAGGGTCAGAGAATGGCAAACCAATTTCAATATAATCTGCGCCATGTTCATCCATTAACTTTACAGATTTTATAAAATCTTTATTCCCCATTATATAAGGTATAAAAAGTTTATTCATGTTGATTCCCCTCCTCACCTTGCATATATTTTCTTATTGTTTCCATATCTTTATCTCCTCTTCCAGAGACTGTCACAACTATAATTTCGTCTTTACCCATAGTCGGAGCTAATTTCTCAACATAACTTAATGCATGTGCACTTTCAATTGCAGGTATAATGCCTTCTAATTGTGTGAATTTAATGAGGGCATCCATTGCTTCTTTATCACTTGCGTTCGGATACTCTACTCGACCTATTTGATTGTAATAACTATGTTCTGGTCCGACACCAGGATAATCTAACCCAGCTGAAATAGAATGCGCAAGTTCAATTTGACCATTATCATCTTGAATTAAATACATTCTAGAACCGTGCAACACACCAGGTTTCCCTTTATTTATTGCAAGTGCATGTTTCGATGTATCTACACCTTCACCAGCAGCTTCTACACCGTATAATTTAACAGTTTCATCATTAACAAATGGATAGAACGTTCCAATAGCATTAGAACCCCC
This sequence comes from Mammaliicoccus sp. F-M27, assembly GCF_022387115.1. Classification (NCBI taxonomy): domain Bacteria; kingdom Bacillati; phylum Bacillota; class Bacilli; order Caryophanales; family Staphylococcaceae; genus Mammaliicoccus; species Mammaliicoccus sp. F-M27. The sequence goes on from NZ_JAJNIE010000020.1 coordinate 12,704, forward strand.
TCCGATACAAGCAACAATAGCGTCTGGTAAACGAGATTCTTTTTCTAAAATTTGTTGTTTAATTTCTTTTCCGATAACGCTTTGTAAGTCTCTAACGATTGTAGGGAACGGATGTGGTCCAAGTGCAGAACCTAGTAAGTAATGTGTATCTTCTACATTTGATACCCAATATTGTAATGCTTTATTTACGGCATCAGACAGTGTACCTTGTCCATCTGTTACAGGAACAACTTTAGCACCTAACAATTCCATTCTAAATACATTTAAAGCTTGTCGTTCAATATCTTCCTCGCCCATAAATACAATCAATTCCATATCAAATAGCGCAGCAATAGTTGCACTCGCCACACCATGTTGACCAGCACCTGTCTCTGCAACAAGTTTGCGTTTACCCATTTTTTGAGCAATGAGCGCTTGTCCTAATGCATTGTTTATCTTATGTGCGCCAGTATGATTTAAATCTTCACGTTTTAAATAAATTTTAGCGCCACCCAGTTCTTCAGTATAACGTTTAGCATATGTTAATGGTGTTTCTCTACCTACATAGTCTTTTAAATAACCATTTAACGTTTTATGAAATTCTGGATCATCTTTTAATGTTTGATATGTGTCATTGAGTTCTTGCACAGCAGGCATTAATGTTTCTGGTACATATTGTCCACCGAATTCACCGAAGAAACCTAAATCATCTGCTTCTAATTGTATATTCTTATTCACAGCTATCATCCCTTTACATATGTTAATAATGTTTCTATTTTATTATGATCTTTTTGACCATTCGTTTCTATTCCACTTGATATATCATAGCCAGCGTTGTTTAAATTCAATTGTTCTATTTGCTTAATTTTATCGACATTGATACCACCAGCTATTAAATAAGAAATATCTTTTATTTCATTTAAAAGGGACCAATCATATGATTTACCTGTCCCTCCATAATTTTTAGAAGGTGTATCGATTAAAAACAAATCAACGTCATCTTGAAACGTTTTAATATTGTTGAATAATGTGTCATTAGCTGGCAAAGCTTTATAAATTTTGATATGTGGGTATTTCCCTTTTATTTGTTGAATAAAATCGATTGTTTCATCTCCGTGAAATTGAATTGTATTAATAGATGTTTGTTCTACTAATCTTTCAATTTCTGCAAAAGATAAATTCACAACCACTGCTACAATATCTATATGGTTAGGAATACGTTCACTTAATGTCCCAATGTCTTCTATAGATACATAGCGTTTACTTTTAGGAAAAGTAATAAAACCAATAGCATCAGCTTTATTTTGAACTGCCGTTTCTATAGTAGCTTCATCTTGGAAACCACAACATTTAATGAACATGTTGGTCACCTTGTTTTTTCAATCTTAAACTTGGTAAAAACACCTCTAAATTTGGATGTTTCATAAGAGATTCACCAATTAATGCACCATCTATTCCACTGTCGATAATACTTTCTACATCTTCTAATGTGCGAATGCCACTTTCTGATATATATGTGACACTAGGTTTAATCGACTTTAATATTTCATTTGTATGTTTTACATCTGTTACAAAGCGTTTTAAATCTCTATTATTCACACCAATTAATGCTGCGTCAATTTCGTGTGCAACAGCTAATTCAGCTTTATCATGAACTTCAACAAGAACTTCTAAACCTTTACTGATTGCATAGTCGTATAAGCTTTTAAGTTCCTCTTTCGTTAATATATTAACAATTAACAATACGATTGAAGCACCAACGTGATATGCTAAATCAATTTGTCTTTTATCAATTATAAAATCTTTACATAATACTGGTAACGTTGTTTTTGTCGTTAAACTTTGTAGTCGTTCATAACTACCATCAAAATATTTTTCATCCGTTAATATAGATATAGCAGAAGCACCATGTTGTTCATAAAGCTTTATTTGTGTAGCCATATCTCTTTTAGGAATATCGGATACGGTTGGACTTTTCGCTTTTAATTCTGCAATGATGTTTAATTGATGATCATTTTTCACTCGACTTAAAAATGACGTTTTATGCTGAACATCGACTTTATCTAATGCTTCTAATTTTTGTTCATAATAATTTTCATCAAGCAAATGTTTTTTATATTCAACGATTTCATCCAATATTGTCATAAACTTTTCCTCCTACAGATTCTAATATATTTAACGCTACTTTTTGATCGATCAATTCTTCTGCTAAAGTAACTCCTTCTTGAATAGTATCTACTTTATCACCTACATACAATGCTAATGCTGCATTTAAAACTACAACATCTCTTTTAGGTCCTTGATCGAGACCAGTTAAAATATTTAATGTAATTTCTTTGTTTTCTTCAGGTGTACCTCCATTTAAAGCATCATTACTTGCAGTTTGAAGGCCATAATCTTTTGCATTGACCGTATAATTTTCAATTCCGTTTTCTTGAGAAATTTCATATATTTTATTGTCGCCTGAAAGTGTAGCTTCATCCATGCCACCTGCACCATGGACTACAATCGCACGCTTACGACCAAGTTTATACAATGCTTCTGCAATTGTATAAAGTTTAGTCTCGTCATACACACCCATGACTTGATAATCTAATTTATATGGATGAATCATTGGACCTAATAAATTAAATGTTGTAGGTGTTGGAATTGTTTTTCTAACTGGCTGTACAATTTTCATGATTGGATAAGTTTCTGTTGCACTTAAAAACGCTAAATGCGTTTCGTTTACTCTTTCAGTAGCTTCACTAATAGGTGTTGTATGGATATTTAAAGCTGATAAAATATCAATACTTCCTGTTTTAGAAGTGATGCTTTTATTGCCATGTTTCAATACTTTTAAACCAGCTGCTGCAACAACGAAAGAAGCGGTTGTAGAAATATTAAAACTACCTGAATGATCTCCGCCAGTACCACAAACACAAATACTATTTTCTATATAAGGTCTATCTTTATAAGTTGTCTCAATTAAACTTTGTGTTAAATTAGACAATTCATCTGATGTTTCACCTTTCATACTTAAAGCAACCAAATGTGCAACTTTCAATGAAAAATCTACTTGTTCGTTCATCATAAGATCTACAAAGTTCTTCATTTCTTGCTGTGTTAAGTTACGATATTGAATGAGTTGTTTTAAAGTGTTCATTGTTTGCACCCTCCGTCATAGTATTTATAAATGCTTTTATAATTTCACGACCATATTCAGAAGCAAATGATTCAGGATGATACTGTATTCCGAAATGTGGTTTGTTTATATGTTCAAATGATTGAATGGCATCGATTGTTCTTCCAGTAACTTTTAAGCAGCTTGGAAATGTTGCTTCGTCACTTATTAATGAGTGATATCTCATAATTTTAAAATGCTGTTCACATGCTTCATATAATATAGATGAATCTATCAAATTGATTTGATCAACTTTGCCATGCTTTACCTCTTTACCCACTATGACTTTTCCACCATAGTATGTCGTCAGTGCTTGAGCACCTAAACAGATTCCTAAAATCGGTTTATCTTTATATGCATCGATGATTTTTCTTAAATCATCCGTATCTTCTGGATGACCAGGCCCAGGAGATATGACGAGACCATCAATTTCTAAATTTAAAGGCGCTTCATCTGGATGATAAATGACGACTTCCTCAAATTGTTTAATTAAGTCAACTAAGTTATAAGTGAATGAATCATAATTATCGATTACTAATATCATGGCGATACCTCCAATAAACTTTTAGCTTTTATCATCGTTTCTTTTAATTCTTTTTTCGGGTCTGAATCATAAACAACGCCACACCCAGCTTCGACATTAACGTATTCTTTATCAACGACCATCGTTCGAATCGTTAATGCAAAATCTAAATCATGATTACAGTTAATGTAACCAACACCACCTGCATAAATACCACGTTTTTGTTTTCTACTTTCATAAATTCTCGTGATAGCTCTAGTCTTAGGTGCACCAGATACAGTACCTGCTGGTAATAATGCTGTTATCATTTGAAGCGGTGTAACTTCTGGCTTAATTTTACCTTCAACGATTGTAACGATATGCATCACATGTTCAAATCTTTCAATCGTCATGAGCTTTGGCATAAATACGGAACCCGTTTGAGCAATCATATTCAAGTCATTTCTACCTAAATCAACAAGCATGCGGTGCTCTGCTAATTCTTTTTCATCTGCTAATAACGCGATTTCATTTTGTTTATCTTCTTCTTCTGATTGTCCACGTTTATTCGTACCAGCTATCGGATTTGTTGTAATGACTTCACCTTCTTTTTTTATAAAGCTTTCTGGTGATGATCCAATAATCGTTCTGTCATCATCGTCTATATAGTACATATAAGGACTTGGATTTTGTCTTTTTAAATTTTTATAAATTTGAAGTTTTAAATTCTCACTATTTTCTTGTTCAAAATAATGTTTATATTTATAAATTCTTGAAGGGACAACTTGGAACATGTCACCTTTACTGATCAATGATTTATAATGTTCAACTTCATTCATAAAATCTTCTTCAGTTATATTAGTTTCTAACGCGCCTCTTTGATGATGTTCAATTTTATTTTGAAATAACGATACATTTTTTAGATTATTTATCATGTTATCGAGTTCTGAATCGATTTGTTCTTCATTTTTCCCACTAAATAAATTTGAAGTGATAATGAAAAGTTCTTCTTTAAAATGGTCAAAAATGTAAGCAGATTCAACTAAGTTGAACGAAGCATCAGGTATCTCCGACTTCACTTCTATTTGCTGTAATAATTTATTTTGATACCTTATTAAATCGAAGCTACAATATCCAATCATTCCAGAAATAAAAGGTAAATGGTTAAGTGCTTCTGGTGTATCTTCAACTTTCATTTCGTTTATAAAAGTTTCTAAAGATTCATATGGTGTTTCTTTTTTAATTTGTTCTTCACCATTTATCAGTATTTGAAAGTAATCATCATATAATTTAACTTTTCCAACTGCATCAAATGCAACTATAGAAAATCTACCTTTCATTTGATCTGTACTTGCACTTTCTAAAATCATCTTTTTATTTTTAATTTGAGCTAAAGTTTCTGGCGTAATATCAGCATTTAATTTTTTGAATTTAATAATCATTGTTATCCTCCTTAATAAAAAAACCGCGCATAAACATCCTAATGTAACAGGACGCTTATGCGCGGTACCACCTTGATTAATAAGTTATCACTTATTCACTCATTCGATATTCAATTATTTACGACATGATCCCCATTTCTAAATTAAAGTGTGTTAGTTTGCATCACCCACTAACTTTCTATGTGCTACTATCTTTAATTTATACTCATGACCACTTAATTTTGTATACAAAAAGACACCACAGTATACGCTCTCTGTAAGGACGCGTTACCGTGGTGCCACCTTAGTTAACATTTAATCAATATGTTCACTTTAACAATCATTCAATTTATCATTCGAAAGCCCATTTCTCTCATTGTGTGTCGTGCTAATTTTCATCAACCATTAGCTTTCTATTCGCTACAAACATCACGAGATACTTATCTTTCAAATTCCGAATAACTTCTTCGGATTAATTAAATATCACTATACGAGAATATATTTTAAAAGTCAACCCTTATATTCCACTTTAACTATTAATATTTGATAAACAATAAGCTCTTAATAATTTTTCACTTTCCAATATTGAATCTTCATGTGTACGTTCTAATGCATGTGATGATTCAATACCTGCACCAAATAGACCATGTCTAATATCAGCACCAGCATGTAAAGCTGCAGAAGCATCTGAAACATAATAAGGATAAATATCTAATTTATACTTAATATCATTTTCTTTACATAATTCAACAAAATGATTTCTTAAGCCAACATGATATGGTCCTGAAGCATCTTTTACACAAATTGAGACAGTGTATTCATCTGAAGTTTGACCGTCTCCTAATGCACCCATATCAAAAGCGATAAATTCTACAACATTTTCAGAAATACTTGAATTTGCACCATAGCCAATTTCCTCATTATTAGAAATATAAAATTGAGTTGTATGTGGCAATTCAATATTTTCTTCTTTAAGATATTTTAAAAATTGCAGAATCATAGCTACACTTGCTTTATCGTCTAGATGACGTGATTTCACAAATCCTGATTCCGTATGCACAAACCTCGGTTCAAAGCTTACTGCATCTCCGATTTCTATACCTAACGCTCTAGTATCTTCAGCATTAAATGTCTTTTCATCAACGCGCACTTCCATATGATCAGCATTTCTAGGAATTTCAGTATTATTTTTATAAACATGAACACTTGTCTCATGTAAGCAAATAGTACCTGAAATCTCTTTGCCACTTTGAGTCGTAATAGTACAATACTCCCCTTCAATCGCATTCCAGCTAAATCCACCGATTAAGTCTAATTTTAGTCTGCCGTCTTGTTTAATATCTTTAACGATTGCTCCGAGAGTGTCAACATGTGCTGTAATAAGACGTTGTTGGTCATCATTTTTTCCTGGAACATGAATAAATAATCCGCCTTTATGTGTTACACTCGTATCATAATTTAAAGATTCAGCTATTTTTTTACAGTATTCAATTGCTGGATCTGCAAAGCCTGATGGACTATTAATATGCACGAGCTCTTTAATGGTTTCTATCGTTTCATTTACATTAATTGTCATGATTCCACTCCTTTTACATTTATTATCATTCTATACTTTTTAAGAAATAAATCAATAACACTTGCTTTCACACACTAACTTACTTTAAACTATTAAAGTAATGGAGGGATTTTATGCAACGCATATTTATAGTTGGACTTGGATTAATTGGTGGGAGTTTAATTCAAAATATTAAATTTCATCACCCTAATATACATATAACTGGTTACGATTATTTCGAAAAATATTCAGATATCGCTTTATCAATGAAAATGATTGATGAGATCGCTACCGACTTTGATTCAAGTGCTCGTAACGCAGACTTAATTATTCTCGCTACACCTGTACAACAATCAATAGAATACGGTAATAGATTATTAGAGATTGATACGAAACCAGGTTTAATTGTTACAGATACAGGCAGTACTAAATTAGGTTTAAGTTCATTAGAATCAAAGTTACTCAATAAAAATATCCATTTAATCGGTGGTCACCCTATGGCAGGAAGCCATAAATCTGGTGTCATCAATTCAAAAAAACATTTATTTGAAAATGCTTATTATGTATTAATTTTTGATAGGAAAGAAAACGAAGCAGCTTATAGTGAAGTTAAACATTTATTAGAACATACCAAAGCTAAATTTATTAAAATGTCAGCGAAAGAGCATGACTACGTAACAGGTGTAGTAAGTCACTTCCCTCACGTTATAGCTTCAAGTTTAATTCATATGAACGAAGAAAATACTCAAGTTTCAGATTATGTTAAAACATTAGCAGCTGGAGGTTTCCGTGATATTACACGTATCGCAAGTAGTAATGCTGATATGTGGCGAGACATCACATTAGAAAATCGAGAACACCTCGTCACTTTAATGGAAAATTGGATAGAACAAATGGAACATACAAAAGAAATGATCCAAGAAGGAAATCCAGCATTAATTCATGATTTTTATCAATCAGCCAAAACATATAGAGATAAACTCCCTATAAAAGAACAAGGTGCATTAACATCAACATTTGATTTATATGTGGATATCCCCGATAAGCCAGGTATGATCAGTGAAGTTACAAGAATATTAGGTCAAAATCATATCTCTATAACAAATATTCGAATCTTAGAAGTCCGAGAAGATATAATGGGTGCCTTAAGATTAAGCTTTAAATCAAGTAATGATAGAGATAGAGCAATAGAAGCCTTAAACACATTCGATACGTATACATTGTAAGTATGAATTAAATACAAAGCCCAAACCTGTGATTGAACTGCACCCTGTCAAGTAGACAACTAAATAATAAAAATGTATTTTTGGTCGAATTCATAGCTATGCTATAGATTCGGCCATTTTTAA
>NZ_JAJNIE010000021.1:0-20358 GCF_022387115.1 Mammaliicoccus sp. F-M27
ACTAAAAGACAGTAGTGTGAATTGAGCATAATATCTCTACAGTCTTCTTACGTACACCCTAATTTCACTTAGATATTCCCCACGATTTTGTGAAGTGCTAACGCCCAGGGGAATAGTATGCGTGAGAGACTACAGGCTCGAGCCATACCCCTAGGCAAGCATGCACTTTCAAAATCGTAAGATTTTAAACCATATCATGCTATTTACTAAAAGACAGTAGTGTGAATTGAGCATAATATCTCTACAGTCTTCTTACGTACACCCTAATTTCACTTAGATATTCCCCACGATTTTGTAAAGGGCTGACTCCCGGGGGAATAGTATGTGCGTGAGACTACAGGCTCAAGCCATACCCCCAGGCAAGCATGCACTTTCAAAATCGTAAGATTGCAGATTAAAACGCTATTATTCAGCACTCATCACAATGGTGTACACAAAAATTAATTACATTTGTGACTAAAGCTTGTACAACTCTTTGGTGACCTATGTTAAGTTATGTGTAACAACAAAGGAGGGATTCAAAATACAAAAGGAAAACTTTAATATCATTTCAGAAATGATTCAAAACCCCAAAATTAAAGGTAAAGACTTAGAATCGATGTTTAACATTTCACGCAGACAACTTGGATACAGGATTCAAAAGTTAAATGACTGGTTTAAAGAACAAGATTATCCGGAAATCGAACGAACTAGCCAAGGTTATTTTATCGTTGATGACGCAATTAAAGATTTCTTAAATGTACCAAATGAATCCACCTCTCAAAAAAATGAGCAGGTATACACTGCCTATCAACGCGCGCACCTCATTTTATTGATGTTGTTTAGTGAAGAAGAAGGTCTTTCATTAAATCACTTCTCAATAGATTTAGAAGTAAGTAAAAATACCGTACTGAATGATATTAAGAAGTTGAAAGAACTTATCGTACCATATGAAGTTCATCTTCAATACAATCGTACTAATGGTTACTACTTAGTAGGTAATGAGTTTGAAATACGTAGGCTTCTCATGAGGCTTATCGACAAAGTATTCACAATGCATTTTTCTCAGTCAGATATTGTAACAGGATTGAAAATTGATGAAGATAAAATTGATTTAATCGATCGTCACATTACAAAAATCGAACAATATTTAGACAGGAAGTTCATTGATCAAAGTACTCGAACATTACCATACAAACTTTACTTAATTTTACGAAGAATAAAGCACGACAAAATAGTTTCATCATTTTCTATTGGATATGATGATTTATCAGATACTAAAGAATATCAAGCAACCGAGATACTGACCTCAGATTATCCTGATATTCCAAGACAAGAAAAGTTATTTATAACATTACAATTATTATCAACAAGTGTTCAATGGTCAGAAGTCAGTGATGTTCAACACATTCCAGAGCTTAAAAAAGCACTTGATGAGATGATTGATCAATTTGAAAAAATTACTTTTATTACATTTACAGATAGAGATGCTTTAATTAATCAATTGATGCTTCATATGGAACCTGCGTTCTATCGTATTAGATATCAATTATCGGATATAGATGGCTTAGAAAATTCATTGAAAGAAGATTATAAAGAACTCTTTCATCTCGTAAAGCTATCATCTAAACCTTTAGAGAAATTTTTCGGTCAATCATTGCCAGAGAATGAAATTGCTTATTTAACCATATTAATTGGAGGCAGTTTAAGAAGGCAAGATGAAGAAATCGAGCAAAAAGTTAAAGCAGTTGTCGTTTGTACGCAAGGTACTTCCATTTCACAGCTGATGTTACAAGAACTACGCAGTGTATTTCCAGAATTCATTTTTCTAGATGCATTATCGTTACGTGATTTCAATCAGTACGAGTTAGATTTTGACATTGTCTTTTCACCAATGCATATCATGACGAATAAAAGATTATACATTACTAAAACGATATTAACGGCTCAAGAAAAGCATGAATTACGTCAGCACGTATTTGGTCAATTAAACAACACGGTAGAAACTGAAATACAAGTTGAAAAAATGATGTCAATTATAAGAGAACACGCAACAATTCATGATGAAACGGAACTTTCTAAAAAGGTTAAAGAACAATTTGAAGATACACATGCTTATTCATCCGTGAAAGCATCGACATTATCCATCAATAGTACTTTAAACTTACAAGATTTGTTGCCGACCAATCACATTAACTTTGTTCATAGTGTCGCCGATATACATGAAGCCATCCGCTTAACAGCCGACCCACTCGTCAAAATGAAGTATATTGATGCTCAATATATAGAAAAAATGCATGAAGCTTTCGATGATACTTATATGGTAATTAACCAAAACATTGCCATTCCTCATGCTGACGGAGAACAAGTTGTTCATAGAACATCTATGAGCATGTTGATATTAGAACAACCGCTTGAGTTAAGTACAGGATTAAAGGTGCATATTTTCGTCGTCATAGCTGCAACTGATAAATTTAAGCATTTGCGACCTCTACTCCAATTGAGAGATATGTCTCAAGATCAAGCAGTTATTAAAAAAATGGTTAATACAGATTCAAAAAAGGATGTTTTCGAAATGATTCAACACTTTTCAAAAATAGATTAAATCAAAGGGGGTTGCATAACATGCAAGATTTAAAAATCGATGTCTCGAACGTCATTCTTGATGTAGAGGCTGCGACAAATGTGGAAGCATTGAGTAAGTTAGCCGATGTCATGTATCAAAATGGTTACGTTAAAGAGACTTACAAAGATGCTGTCATAGAAAGAGAAAGTTCATTTGCAACTGGTTTACCAACTGTATATTGCTCAGTAGCAATCCCGCATACCGATATACAACATGTCCAATCAAAATCAATTGGTATTGCAGTTTTAAAGGAAACAGTTCCATTTGTCATCATGGGAGAATTAGAAGAAACAACTGATGTTAAATTAATTTTCATGTTAGCAATGGATAAAGAAGATGCACAACTTTCACTCTTACAAAAATTAATGGGCATTTTCCAAAATGATCAATTACTTTCATTAATCGCCAATGCACAAGATAAACAAACAATTGTAGATGCAATAGACAAAGAATTAAGTGAAGCATAAAAAATATAAATGGAAGAGTTCGGTGAATACATCGACTCAAATTAGGAGGAAATAATTATGAAACAAGTATTAGTAGCATGTGGAGCAGGAATCGCAACGTCAACAGTGGTAAATAACGCAATTGAAGAAATGGCTAAAGAACATAATATTAAAGTGGATTTAAAACAAATTAAGATCACTGAAGTTGGTCCTTACGTTGATACGGCTGACTTATTAGTTACAACAGCAATGACTCAAAAAAAATATGATTTCCCAGTAATCAACGCACGTAACTTCTTAACTGGTATCGGTATTGAAGATACGAAAAAAGAAATATTAGACGTATTACAAAGTTAAATCAATTAAATTTAAAAACTAGCATGAGGTTGAAATAACAATAATATTTCATCCTCATTCTTCTAAAAAAGAGGATGGTGTAGGGAATGAATGGTTTCGTAAATTTTATTCAAGCATTTCTTGATTTAGGTGCAACGGTTATTTTACCGATTGTCATATTCTTATTAGGGATATTCTTCAGACAAAAAGTCGGAGCAGCATTTAGATCTGGTTTAACAATTGGTGTTGCCTTCGTAGGTATTTTCTTAGTAATTGATTTACTTGTTAACAACTTAGGACCAGCTGCACAAGCAATGGTTAAAAACTTAGGCGTTAGCTTAAATGTTATTGATGTAGGTTGGCCTGCAACGTCTTCTATTGCATGGGCTTCAGTAATAGCAGCATTCATTATTCCATTAGGTATCGTTATCAATGTCATTATGTTATTAACTAAGACGACGAGAACGATGAACGTTGATATTTGGAACTTCTGGCACTATACATTCTGTGGTGCTATGGTTTATGCAATTTCTGGTAGTATTTGGCAGTCACTTGTTGCTGCTGTATTATTCCAAATCGTCTGCTTAAAAGTAGCTGACTGGACTGCTCCAATGATGAGTGAGTTCTATGATTTACCAGGTGTATCAATCGCAACTGGTAGTACAATTTCTTATGTCCCAGGTATTTTCTTAGTTAAAGGACTTCAAAAAATTCCTGGCATTAACAAATTAAATGCCGATCCAGAAACAATTCAAAAAAGATTCGGTGCTTTCGGTGAATCCATCTTCGTAGGTCTTGTCCTCGGTTTAGCTATCGGTCTATTAGCTGGGTACAATGTTGGTGATGTTATTAACTTAGGTATGTCTATGGCAGCTGTAATGGTATTAATGCCTCGTATGGTTAAGATTCTTATGGAAGGTTTAATGCCTGTATCTGAATCAGCACGTACTTGGTTAAACAAGCGTTTTGGTGACCGTGAAATTTATATCGGCTTAGATGCTGCTGTAGCTTTAGGACATCCAGCAGTTATCTCAACTGCTTTGATTTTAGTTCCAATCACAGTGTTATTAGCTGTCATTTTACCTGGTAACCAAGTATTGCCTTTCGGTGACTTAGCAACAATTCCATTTATTGTAGCATTCATAGTCGGTGCAGCGCGTGGTAACATCATTCATTCTGTTATCGTCGGTACAGTTATGATCGCTATTTCACTATACATCGCAACTGATGTAGCACCTATTTTCACAAGTATGGCTGACGGTACAAGCGTTAAAATGCCATCAGGATCATCACAAATCTCAAGTCTTGACCAAGGTGGTAACATCTTAAACTATATTATCTTCAAGTTCTTTGATTTGTTCAACTAACATTAAGGGGATGACATTACATGAAAGCATTAGTCAAAACAGCACCAGGATTTGGCAACTTAGAAATATTAGATAGAGATATTCCAGAACCAGGAAAAAACGAAGTCAAAATAAAAGTTCATTACGCTGGTATTTGTGGCACAGATGTTCATACGTATGAAGGTCATTACAACGTAAACTTTCCAGTAACGCTCGGTCATGAATTCTCTGGTGAAATCGTAACAGTTGGAGAGAACGTTCAAGATTTTGAAATTGGTGACCGTGTGACTTCTGAAACAACTTATTATATTTGCGGTGAATGTGAATATTGCCAAACGGGTGATTATAACTTATGTAACCATCGTAAAGGGTTAGGTACACAACAAAATGGCGGTTTCACGCAATACCTTGTTGCAAGAGCTGCAAGTGTTCATAAATTACCAGATAACGTATCTTATAAAGCAGCTTCTATGACTGAACCGTTGGCATGTGCACACCATGCAGTATCTAAAATTGAAATACAACAAGATGATATTGTTGTTGTAATGGGTCCCGGCCCTATCGGCTTACTTGTAGCGCAAGTCGTTAAAAGTAAAGGCGGCAAAGTCGTTATTACTGGATTAGATAATGATAAAGCACGTTTAGATAAAGCTGAAGAACTTAATTTAGATCATGTAGTGAATATTCAACATACAGATTTAAAAGAATACGTAAATCATATTACAAATGGTTATGGTGCAGATGTCGTATTAGAATGTTCAGGCGCTGTACCTGCTGCTAAACAAGGACTCGATTTATTGCGTAAAAAGGGAAATTACGTTCAAGTTGGTATTTTTAAAGACGCTGAAATTCCATTTAATTTAGAAAAAATCGTTCAAAAAGAAATTAGAGTAGTCGGAAGCAGAAGTCAGAAACCTGCTGATTGGGAACCATCATTACAATTAATGAGCTCAGGACAAGTAGACGCAGAAGCACTCGTTACAGCTGAACTTGATATTACCGAGTGGGATGAAGGTTACAATCACATTAAAGGCGGCGAAGGTATTAAAGTCTTACTTCGCCCTATCGAATAAATAAATCATCTTTTAAAGATAAAAAGGAGAATGTTGATTATGGTTGAACACATGTTAGATTTTATGCTTGGACCGATGAGAAGTATTACAGGTATTTATATGGATAACTTATTAATTTGTAACAGTGCTGTTTTCATTAGTTATTTTGGAGCAAAACTTTTCAAGAAAAAGAAAGTCACTTCAGAACAAACGTCTTAACATGTAAAAACAGAGGGGAGGATAAATGATTTGAAAGCCCTAAATTTGTACGACATTGAAGATTTAAGATTTGAAGATACGGATAAACCCGAACTTAAATCACCTGATGATGTCATTATTAAAGTTAAAGCAACTGGTATATGTGGGTCAGATACATCTCGATATAAGAAACTCGGACCATATAAAGAAGGTATGACATTTGGACATGAATTTTCCGGTATAGTTGAGCAAATAGGCAGTGAAGTCACAGGCTTAAATGTCGGCGACACTGTAACAGGCTGCCCTGCCGTCGTCTGTCACCAATGTCATTATTGCGAAAAAGGCGAATACTCTAGATGCGAAAACTTATATGTTATCGGATCCTATGAACCAGGTTGTTTTGCAGAGTTTGTTAAATTACCCGCAAGCAACGTATTAAAACTCCCAGACAATGTTGATTTAGACACAGCAGCCATGGTTGAACCATCTGCAGTTGTTGCACACGGATTCTATCGCACACATATGAAACCAGGTGCAACAGTAGCCGTTATGGGATGCGGAAGTATAGGTCTATTAGCGATACAATGGGCCAAAATATTCGGTGCTGCAAAAATTATTGCAATAGATATTGATAGTCACAAACTAGCAATTGCAACGCAACTAGGCGCAGATTATACAATTAACTCAATAGAAGAAACGTTAGATCAAGCAATATCAGCTATACCAGAGAAAATTGATGTCGCTGTAGAATCAGCAGGGTCACCCTTTACTATAGGACAAGTACTCACTTTGCCAACTAAAGGCGGAGAAGTCTTATTATTAGGCATTCCCTATTCAGATATCGAAATCAAAAGACAACACTTTGAAAAAATATTAAGAAATGAGCTAAACGTTATAGGATCTTGGAACGGCCTATCAGCGCCCTTCCCTGGAGAAGAATGGACAGCCACATTACACTATATGTCTACAGGAGAAATCAATGTGGACCCTATTATTTCAGATAGACTCGAGTTAGAAAAAGGTCCAGAAACATTTTATAACTTAGTAAACAAAAAGAAACATTATGACAAAGTAATCTTTCATCCATAAATAAACATGACCATAAATCAATAATGACTTAAGAGGAAGCTGGGACACATAATGTGCCCAGCTTTTTATAATTGGATGAGGTTGGTGTGTGGCGGATTATAAAACAACCCCCGAAATGATCAATCAGGTCATTTCGGGGGTTTATCATTTAGCTGTTTTGTTTTGAGAATGCTTTACCAATTGCGTCGAGTTTTTCTGGTGCGTCTGATGCGCCCATTTTTACTTCGATGAAATGCATTTGGTTTGGTTCTTTATCAATTTGTAAAAATACTTTTTTTAAATCTTCAGATGTTTCTACATCGTGAACGGCCACTTTATCTTTACCACCGAATACTGCTGGTAACAGTTTATAATCCCACATATGAATATCATTATATGGTTGATTTTCTCCATGGATTTTACGTTCTACTGTATAACCATCGTTATTGATTACAAAGATAACTGGTTTAAGGTCTTCTCTAATCATTGTGGAAATATCTTGAGCTGTTAATTGTAATGACCCATCTCCTATTAATAAGATGTTTCTTCTATATAAATCAGACATTTGAGTGCCTATTGTTGCTGGTAATGTATACCCTATTGAACCCCATAATGGTTGCCCAATAAACGTATTATCTTTATATAAATTCAAATCATACGCACCAAAGAATGATGTTCCTTGTTCTGCTAAAATGATGTCGTCAATTCCTATAAAGTCTTGCATCATTTTAAAATACGTTTCTTGAGTTAATGGTGCATTATCGATTGTGTAATCACCTTTTTCAGCACGTATATTTTCTGGGAAATGTGTTTCATTTTTATATTGTATGTTCAATAATCCATCTACAAGATTAGACAATGTAAATTCGGATGTTACAGTATCATTTAATTTAAAATCATGATGGTTGATCATGACTACATCATCAATATCAAAGCCATATGAATATCCTGCAGTTGCTGAGTCTGTTAATTTGGCACCAATATTTAAAATGGCATCACTGTTATCTACATAATCTCTTATCTTTTCTTCTGCAATGCTGCCATCATAAATTCCCATATAATATGGACTTTCTTCATTAAAAGCACCTTTCCCTAAAGATAATTGGGCTACAGGTATTTGAGTTTGTTCAACAAATTGTTCTAATTCATCATGCAGTTTAAAACTATTGATTTCATGACCTGTGATGATAACAGGTTGTTTAGCTGTTTGTAATTTTTGTTCAATCATTTCGATATATTTAGATACATCTTGATGAATCGGTTCAGGTATTTTATACGCTTCTTTAACATCTATTTCAGCCTGTGCAACATCTATTGGTAAATGCAGATGAACAGGTCTTTTTTCTGATATTGCTGCATTAATGAGTCTAGGAATCTCTGTTTGAGCATTGTCTACCGTGATATAACCTTGCGCAGTTGTAATTTCTTTGAACATTTTTCTGTAGTTATCAAATTTACCTTCACCTAAAGAATGATGAACATATTTACCCGCTTCTTCTACAGCAGTCGTTGGTGCTCCAGTAATTGCCACAACTGGTACACGTTCAGCATAAGATCCTGCTATGCCATTTACTGCACTTAATTCGCCAACACCGAATGTTGTAACCATTGCGCTTATACCATTTAATCTTGCATAGCCGTCAGCTGCATAACTCGCGTTTAATTCATTCGTATTGCCTACCCATTCCATATCGTCTCTACTAACAATGTCATCTAAAAATGTTAAATTAAAATCTCCGGGTACACCATAAACTTTCTTAACACCCGCTGTACTTAATGCATCCATTAAATATTCCCCAACACGTTTTTTCATAGCCGATTCCCCTTTTCTATTTATACGGATTTTAATAGGTCAATATACTTGACCTATTAGCGTAAAAAAATAACAATTTGATCTCATATCAAACGTTTAATAATATCTTTAACAATTATTATTATATTATTACTTATAATTTAAGTCAATAACATTGACCTAAAAATGAATTTTTCGAAACTATCCTTTATAATAGGAAAAAAGGAGTCGACACAATGGATAATAAAAATAATTATGATCATATGCTTTTTTACTTTGCATACAAAACATTTATAAATACAGCTGATGATATTATAAAAAATCACGGCATGAGCAGGCAACATCATAGATTTTTATTCTTTATAGATCAAATGCCTGGTATCACAATGAAAGATTTACTAGACACGCTAGAAATTTCAAAACAAGCATCACACGCATCACTCAAGAAATTAAAAGAAAAAGGATTAATCAGATACGTCGATTCAGATAACGATAGAAGAGTAAAACAATTATATCCTACTGAAGAAGGCAGTGAACTCGTTCACACTTTAAACAAAGCTCAAAACGAACTACTACAACAAACATTTGAAGAAGCCGGCACAGACTGGCATGACATCATGGAACACCTCGCTAGTAAAAAAAGCGGCTTTAAAAATGTAAAATCCATTAAACCGAATATATAAGAAAAAGCTGCCACACAACTGTGAAGCAGCTTTTTTCTATTCCTCTGTATTGAACATACTATTAAAAACTAAGCATATGAAAAATAATGTAATAATGATGATGAAACTATATGGTACTTGTTCCAACCAAAACCACGTTAAATGCATATCCGTAAATTGATTAAGCTGCTGAACAACGTATCTTGTCATTAATAGCCCTGATAATATAAATATCAAAATGCGCGTTATCTTTTTAACCACATTTATCATTACTATATCATCTCCCCTTTGCTATTTTAATTTTCCAATAAGTAAACATTCTTAAAAGATACTCTAATGGTCCATATCTTAAATATTTTTGATACCAACTTGCTAAAACCATTTGTAAAATATAAATTAAAACAAAACTTAAAAAAGTTAATACGAGTATGTTTTTCCCAAACAAACCTAATCCATAGCTATAAAGAATTAGTGTCCCTATCACACTTTGCATCATATACATGGATAAAGACATTTTTCCTAAGTTCTCAAATCCTCTAAATATGATATTGTCTTGATATGTCTCGTATAAATATTTAAACAAACATATAAATCCAATTGCCAACACGATGCCAAAGGTAGTTGCCAAACTTTCAGAGATATTCTCATTAGATATCCATAAATAAGATGACTTACCTACTAAAGAAACCGGTATAAGATAAATAAATAATTTAGAAAATCGTGTTTCTTTTATACTTTTCTCAAACCATTTATATCTTGATAAACAAATACCTAATGTAAAATAAGGTACTTCCATGAATATGATGAATATAAAGAACCAGCCCATTGCATCTCCTAGTTCATTTTTCATTTCTAATAGCATAGGGTCTTCTATTTGTTCATCCACGTTACGAATATCCCAGTAACTACCTTCACTAAACATTGATTTGATTTCATGTACATATGTCGCTTTATCACCTTCATTTAAAAAGGGCTCTGAACTATCAAATAATGAAATGATTGATATCGCCAAAATAAATACGAAACCTATGATTGTAACCCATTTAAAAAATCTACTTTTTAAAGATATAAATGGTATAACTACTAACATAGATATTGCATAACCAAATAATATATCGCCTTCCCATATGAAATAAGCATGCAAACTACCAATTAACATTAAAAACAGTGCGCGTCTTAATAAATTAACTCTTGGATGTTTAACTTGTTTTGTTTTCATAGATTGATACAATTTGTCTAATGAAAAACCAAACAAAATCGCAAATATAGGCATAAAGCTTCCTTCAAACAAAATTTTTATAAAGTGATAAATACCTTTGTTAATTGCATCTAAATGATAATGTTCTATGTATAAATGACCTGTTAATCCAAATTGAAATATTAATAAATTGGCCATAAATATTCCAAATAAACTAAAACCTCTTAGTGCGTCCACAACTTCTATTCTCTTCATTTTTGCCACCTCTCACATACTATTTTACCAATTTTCAATAAAATCCGACTTATGTAAATCTTAAATCTACCTTAATTTTACAGAATGCAGTAGATATGGTTAGAATTGAGTTATACAATTATTTATATAGAGGTGTTATAAGTGACAGCAAAAATATTAATAGTAGAAGATGATTTTGATATACAAACGTTAATTAAAATCTCTCTATCAAATAAACAGTTAGGCAAAATATATTTAGCAAATGATAAACTCGAAGCTGAACAATTACTTAAGAACGATCATTTCGACGTAGTCCTTCTTGATTTAAATTTAAAATCAGAAAATGGCTATGAACTTGTTAAATATTTTAAAAATAAAGATACTAAACTGATCGTCGTAACTGCTAAAGATACAGATTTAGATGTTTATAAAGGGTTTGAAAATGGTGCTGTAGATTATGTGAAGAAACCCTTCGATCCAATCGAACTTGCTTATAGAGTTGGTGTACATATTCAAAGTAGTCATACACACAACAATAAAAATTTAAAAGTAAATTTAGATACAACTGATGTCGTCATTGATAATGAAAAAGTAAATTTAACATCGAGAGAATATGATCTACTGATGTATTTTATTAAAAATACAAACAAAGTCGTAACGAAAAGCCAAATTTATGAGCATGTTTGGGGATATTCAATAAGTGTAGATGATAATACTTTGATGGTTCACATTAGAACGTTACGCAAGAAAATAGAGAATGATGCTAACAATCCTCAACTTATTCAGACAGTACGAGGAAAAGGTTACATTTATAGAGGTTGACGATATGAACAAACGATTTACTTGGAAATTCACAAAATATATATTTATTTTTCTAACCATCACTTTAATTTTAGCTAGTATTGGTATTGGTTTATTTTTCACAAACATTTCCAAATTGGCCTACAACGATTTAAATACAACAGATGATTTTTACATGGACATTGCAATATCAAAAGAAGACAATGGTTACGAATTAAATGATGATTTAAAACAAAAGTTAAAAGAAAATAATGTACAACTATACATTATCGATAATCAAGGAAACGCACTGTACCCTAAGAAAAATAAAAACATTAAAAATAAATTGATTGATAATATTTATAACACAAGAACAATCCCATTTAAAAACGATCATTTAAGTGTAGCGCTTATTTATCCGCAAAAATATAAACATAACTTGAACAACAAAGAAAATATAGACATAAACAAACTTATCAACAGCTTATATATTAATAATTACAATGCATACCAGCATATCGAGAAAAATAATAAAATGATGTTCATAGAAAATCCAGCACATCAAAAAGTTGTATATACTAATGAGTTTACTGAAATTGAAAATAATACTTTTAAATTTTTAGCCATTTCATATTTATTACTATTACTACTCAATATCATTTTAGTTATTATGTTCGCACTTATTATTTCAAGACGCATTTCTAAACCATTATTCTTTTACAACGATTGGATAGAAAACCTTTCTAAAGGTAAGTTATTTAAACCTAGTTCTAAACATTACAATAAAAGAACTAAGAAACTTTTCAAGGAGTTGAATGCTTCTGTAGAAAAGCTGAATTTACAACTTACAGAAGATAAAATTTATCAAAATCAGATCAACTATTATCGAGAAAAGTGGCTCAGCCAAATATCACATGATTTAAAATCGCCATTAACTTCAATATATGGTTATGCAAGGTTGTTATCATCAGAAACAATAGATACTAAAAAATATGCCCTCTTAATATCAGACAAAGCATCTTATATGACAGAGCTCATCGATAGCTTAAACAAAAACTTTAAACAAGAAACGGATCAAATGAATGTTCATAAAGAAGCATTTAACGTTTCAGAAACTTTAGATCAGCTTATTAAATCTATTCAATACAATAAATTTGAAATAAATAATCATCTTTCATCAAAAGAATTTTATGGAAATAAATTGTACTTCGAACGCATGATGATGAATCTAATAGATAACAGTATTGATCATAATAAACAAAACCCTAAAATTCAAATCACCATTCAAAATCAAGAAGATGGGTTAATTGTAGATTACAAAGATGATGGTAAAGGCATCAACAAGACAACAGAGAAAAACATGCTACATTCAAACTTTACAACGAAGGACAACAAAGAAGGACATGGTATTGGGTGTACAATCATTATGGATTGCATATCATTCCACAATGGTACATTCAAAATATTACCAACAAAAAAAGGTGTTCATTTCAGAATACTTCTTAAGTAAGGATGTGGAAATCATGAAAGAAAAATGGATTTATGGCGGTACGTTCGGACTATCTATCATATTTTTAGCAGTGGTTACGCAATTATTTATTTTCAATACAATTGATTGGACCGCTATAGTAGGCATGTCCATTGGAATCACCGTTATATTATTAACAACAGATATTTATTCATATGAAAAACATAATATATTCAAAAAAGAAAACTTAATATTCATACTTGTATATCTTGTTTCACTGATATTAATTAATTTGCTTATCCCTTCAGAATTCAGAATTTATCCACTATGTGTATTATTAGTGATGATTTTGATTTATGACATAAGTAAGCGAAGAAAAAAGAGGAAAAAAGAAAAGACGCTCACTGACTGAGCGTCTTTTTATTTTATCAACTTTACGTAACAAATGATTTTTTGGAACTAATTCAGAAACTAAAATCATTTCATACTTCTCTCGTTTATTGATTTATTTAGCATACAGATCAACTCCTCGAGATTTTTCCACCTATATTATAAAACATTCTTCTAAAATATGGCAGTGTTTTTGCGCCGACTCTTGCGGGAAGAGCATGATTCGAAGACTACAGGCTGAGAACATGCCCGCGGAAAGCGTGCGCAAAAAAAGACTGCCAACCAGTTCACGTTAAGTGACTTTGTCGACAGTCTTTTTTGTATGTCATTTCTAATGACTTGCTTCTGGTTTCATTTCTTCTTCATGGTAATTAAAGTATTTGTTCGATATATATTGTTGAATAATCAGCACGATGGCACTAGCACTCCAATACAATGGTAAAGCTGCTGGTGTATTCATGCTCACAATTAAAATCATGATCGGACTTAAATACATGATATATTTCATTTGTCCGTTTGATTCTTCTGGTAAATATCGTGTTGATAAATATGCTTGTAATAAATATAATGCGCCCGCTATAAGTGCCATAAATATATCTGGCGTACCAAGGTTAAACCATGCAAAGCTATGACTTGCGAATGCATCGTTATGTGATATAGCAAAGTACAACGCCATAAGTATCGGCATTTGTATAAGCATTGGTAAGCAGCCCATATTCAATGGGTTCACGTTATTATCTTTATATAAAGCCATCATCTCTTGACTATATTGTGTACGTTCTTGATCATCTTTAGCTGCTTTCATTTTCTTATTAATTTCATCAATTTCAGGCTTTAACTGTTTCATTTTAAATTGCATTTTCTTTTGTCCTTTAAAAGAACGCAACATAAATGGCATGACAATTAATCTCACACATAAGGTAACGATGATGATACCAATGCCGTAACTGTTGTTAAAGAATGAAGCGAAAAATTCAATAAGGTAAACGAATGGTTCTACAAACGTTGAGTGGAACATGCCACCTTCTTGTGGTGCACACCCACCTAATAATAATGTTATTGCTAAAAATGCTAAAACTGTATATAATTTCTTCAAAATTTCTCCTCCAATATATTAAATATGATTTAATATATTGGCAAAGCGTCTTCTTCGTCGACGGTCTTGGATAAACAACGTATTCTCCACCTTAGTATTGGTACAATCCATACAAACATGTATTGATCCTCTACTTCAGTCGAAGACCTTATAACCCAATTTTTGTGGAGCTTGATGCTTGCTTGCATTTGCAAGTAAACATACAAGAGCGTCAATAATAATGGAACAAAATACTGAAAACTAAATGCTACATAATTGATTAAAATGTCTTCTCCTAATAACCCTATGAGCCATTCCATTACGACCTCACTCCTTTCAAATTGAATTTCTTCTTTTAACTATACATGCTGAAAGAACATTATTCAAATATTATATTACTCAAATTTATTCGCGAATTACTTTTAAAAGGGCTATACATCTTGATGTCTATACGCCCCGAAGACTTACGCAAGACAAACCGAAGACTCCCTTTGCATTTGATGTTCTTCCACATGTATATAGTCATCATTAAATAGTTCACTTATGAAGGTTGTTGATACGATTGTTCTATAATATAGAAGCTTTAAAGGAGCCAATATATAACCTAATAAAAATCACCCAATCCGAAAATAATACCAACGGATTGGGTGATTTTTATATTTCTGATTTTGTAAAGTGCTGACGCCCGGGGGAATAGTATGTGCGAGAGACTACAGGCTCGAACCATACGCCCAGGCAAGCATGCACGTTACAAAATCATTATAGTTTAGGACATTTATGTCCCAGACTCTCATGTTAAAGTTGTATTAAGGTTTTTTGATAAACGCATATAAACTGATAATAAATATGAATATCATTCCAATAATTACTGAAACTCTAGTTTCAGAATTGAATAGCATACCGATGACAACGGCAATAAGCATTATAATCGTTATAATGTTACTTACCGGTGCGAATGGCATTTTAAATGGATGGTCTTTGATTTGTTCTCTTTTTCTAAAGTTAATATGACTGATTAAAATCGCAAACCAAGGTACCATACCTGGTAGCACACCTGCACTAAATACATATACAAATATATTTGTGTCTTTTCCTAATATTAAAGGTAATGTGATGTCTAGAATAATACCTAAGAAAATACCAATTGATACTGCAATAACTGCAATATGAGGAACACCGTTTTTATTCGTTTTATAGAATATTTGAGATATTTGTTTTTGTTTTGATAATGTATAAAGCATACGACTCGTACTAAATATACCTGAGTTACAACCTGACATGGCTGCTGTAATCACGACAAAGTTTATAATAGTTGCTGCTGAAGTAATACCTACTTTGGCAAATGTCGCAACAAATGGTGAACCAATTTGATTCACTTCATCCCAAGGATAAACGGTTACGATGATGAAAATAGAACCAATGTAAAATATAAGTATTCTCCAAACAACGCTATTAATTGCTTTTACGATATTTTTCTGTGGATCTTTCGTTTCACCTGCTGTAATTCCGATTAACTCAATACCAATGTATGAGCCAAATACGATTGATAATGCAAAGAAGAATCCGCTGAACCCTCCTGTGAAGAAGCCTCCACGATCCCATAAATGACTGATACCAATTGGATTAAAGTTGTTTCCTATACCAAATAATATTAGTCCTAAACCTGCAATAATCATTAAAATAATCGTTACAACTTTTACTGCCGCAAACCAAAATTCAAATTCTCCAAACATTTTAACTGATACTAAATTTGCCGCTAATAATATAACGACAACTGCTAATCCTGGTATCCATGAAGGTAAATCTGGCCACCAAAATTTGAAATAAGATCCAACTGCAATGACTTCACTCATGCCTACAATAATCCAGTTGAAAATACTACTCCCAGCAGTTACAAATGAAAATGACGGATGAATATAATCATTAGCAAATTTAGCAAACGATCCTGTATCTGGATAAATATAGACCATTTCTCCTAATGCTCTCATTATAAGAAACACAAACACACCAGCAATTGCATATGCCAATAGAACTGAAGGTCCAGTCCATTTAATGGTACTAGTGGCCCCCATAAATAAACCTACGCCAATCGTACCTCCAATAGCAATCATCTGCATTTGTCTTGATGTTAATTCTCTTTTTAAGTTATTATTCATGTTCTACCCTTCTTAATATGTATACATTGAATTTTCAATAAACATTTATTTAAATATTTTACAAATATAGCATTTTTAATATCTACATTCCAATAGTCTTGCTTAAAATAAATAATAAATTTATTTTCTTAATCACAAAATCTACACAATTGTGCTAAATACTACCAGTTTTCCCTAAATTTCTATATAATAAATAACTATGTTTATATTTAAACATTACTAAAAATAAAGAGAGAAAGGATTATTATCAATGACTACCGTAAATAATATATCCAAAACTGAACTACACTGCCATTTAGATGGATCTGTAAGCATAGAACTGATCCAACAATTAGCACGTGAACAACAAGTGAATATTAATATAGAAGATATTCAAGTCGATCAAGCGTGTGAGAGTCTAGATGAATACTTGAAATCTTTCGATACGATATTAAAAGTATTACAAACTAAAGGTAGCTTAGAAAAAGCCGTTATAGATGTTGCTCAGCAATCACATCATGACAACATCAAATATATAGAAATCAGATTCGCGCCACTTTTCCATATGGATAAAGGATTAAATTTAAAAGAAATATTAGAAGCCGTTAATAATGGTGCTACTAAAGCAGAATCATTGTATCAAATCAAAGTGAATATGCTTGTATGTGGTATGAGACATCATGAAAATAAAACAAATATTGACCTTTTTACAGAAGTAAATGCACTTAAAAATGAAACTCGTCATGTTGTTGGTTTTGATTTTGCTGGACCTGAAGAAGCATTTCCTACCAGTGCGATACAAGAAGCCATTCAATACTCTAATCATTCAAATAGTCACTTAACATTACATGCAGGTGAATGTGGTTGTATACATAATATAATAGAAGGTATTGAACTCGGAGCACGAAGAATCGGTCACGGTGTAGCTGCTATTAGTGACGATACTGCTCTAGAATACATAAAAAATCGTAATGTATTGCTAGAAATTTGCCCAACGAGTAACTTGCAAACAAAAGCCATACAAACATTAGCTGAACTCAACATAAGAAAACTTATAGAACAAGACATCCCGTTTAATATCAACACAGACAACAGGACCGTTTCAAGTACTAATTTAAATACTGAATACGAACTATTGTACAATCATAACTTAATGACAATAGATGAAATTAAAGACATTAATATTAAAGCAATCGAGCACGCATTTCTATCTGATAATGAAAAAGAAAACTTAAAATCTAAATACTAAAGTCAAAAAAGCATTTGCCGCAAAAGCAAATGCTTTTTTAATCAATATATTCATAAGTCATGCCTACTTTCGATAAAAACTGTTACACTTCAAAAGCATTCGTTTTAACATTGATTTTTTTAAGAAATCGTTCTATTTTCGCTTGCTGTTTCCCATTGACTTTACTGCCATCAGCTACTATACCTTTTATTTCTTTCGTTGATATAAGACCACTTTCTGTTTCATCTTCTAATTTTTGAACATGGTCACCTAATTGAGAAATTGTTTGATTGTAAGCTGTGAAATATTCACTCAATCTATTCGTTTCTTTTTGATATCCATTCGGAAGTTTATTTTTTTCTATATAGTTTGAAAAGTTTTGATCATTTTTTTCTTCCAACTTGCGTCCTTCTTCTAATTGATCCGCTTCTTTCTTAGTTAAAGGTATGTCTTCCCAAATTTTTTTTTCTATATTTGAAGTTACTTTATAAATATTTTCATTTGTATCTAAGTATCTTTGAATACTTTTATGTATTTGTGATTTTGATAGTGTTTCATTTTTACTATATGACTCGAAAACGATACTTGGTAATTTTCCATTTGATTTATCGCTAGTTTGTTTTTCTTTATGTTTACCTTCATTCGTCGAGCTTTCTGCTGTTTTTTCATCATTTCCACACCCTGAAATTATCATGATTAAACAACATGATAAGATGACTGACATTATTTTTTTCATTCTTCATGTTCTCCCTTTATATATATTTAAAAACTATTTATATACATAGTAACACTATGATGGATGCTTTACTACCATAATATGTAATGTGTCACTATATTGTAAACCATATTTAAATAAAGGTTTACAATTTTAAAGATTATTAGTATTCTATTAATAATTATAAAGGGGGACAACATAATGAATTTAGGCACAAATATAATTAATGGACAATACTTAACTTTTAATGAGGCATTAAATATATATCAAGATAATGAAATTGATACTTTAACACTTGTAAATGAAGCTTACAAAGTACGTCACCACTACTATGGTAAGAAAGTTAAACTTAATATGATTTTAAATGCTAAAAGCGGCATTTGCCCTGAAGACTGTGGTTATTGTGGACAATCTAGAGATGTTAAGAAGAAAGAACAACGTTATGCACTTATTCCAGAAACTCAAATTGTCGATGGTGCAAAAGTTGCTTCTGAAAATAAAATAGGCACATATTGCATTGTCATGAGTGGTCGTGGTCCTAGCGATAAAGAAATATCTCACATTACACGTTCAGTAGAAGAAATTAAAAGAAATCATCCACAATTAAAGATTTGTGCCTGTCTTGGTTTAACTAACGAAGAACAAGCTGAATCTCTTAAAAATTGTGGCGTAGATCGTTATAACCATAATATTAATACAAGTGCTCATTATCATGATGAAGTTGTTACGACTCATAGTTTTGATGATCGTGTGAACACAATTAATATTATGAAAGAGAAGAATATTTCGCCTTGTTCAGGCGTGATATGTGGTATGGGGGAATCAGACGAAGATATTATTGATATGGCTTTTACACTTAATGACTTAGATGCAGATAGTATACCAATCAATTTTTTACACCCTATTAAAGGAACAAAGTTTGGAAGCATGGATGACTTAACACCTATGAAATGCATTAGAATATTATGTATGTTTAGGTTAATTAATCCTACTAAAGAAATACGAATCGCTGGTGGTCGTGAAGTTAATTTAAGAAATCTTCAATCACTATCTCTCATGGTCGCAAATTCTATTTTTGTTGGCGATTATTTAATTACAGGTGGTCAGCCAAATCAACTAGATTACGATATGATACAAGATTTAGGATTTGAAATTGATGGTTGATACATTACATAAATTTAAGCGTCATTATATGGGTACTCATATTATCTAAACCAATTTCTTTATTTACTTTAGATTTCTTCACTCGGCTATAACGGCACTGCACCCTATTAAGACGATATTAGATTTTCAAACGATTAAGAGACTCCTTATTGAAAAAGGAGTCTCTCAGACTGTGGATAAACCAAACGTGGACAAGCGTTTGGTTTTTTTGTCATTTTTACATGTTTCATTCAAATTTCATACTAAAAAAGTTCAACTTTTTGGGTTCAGTACAGACATTGCCCATGTCGTGAGTTTAGTCCGAAGTTAATCCAAAACTTTGCCCATGTCGTGAGTTTATTCCGGAGTTAATCCAAGACTTCGCCTATGTCGTGAGTTTATTCCGGAGTTAATCCAAGACATCGATCAAGTCGTGAGTTTATTCCGGAGTTAATCCAAGACTTTGCCCATGTCGTGAGTTTAGTCC
>NZ_JAJNIE010000022.1:0-15608 GCF_022387115.1 Mammaliicoccus sp. F-M27
TCATAACTCTCGGCAATTAAATCTTTAATGTCATTAATTGTATTTATCTCTTTCAAATTAATCGTAATCCAATTAGATTTATCCATGTGATAAGCACGATAAAATCCTTCTTTTTTTCTTAAAGGGCCTATAAACTCTTTTCTAACTTTAAGATTAATAACATCAATATGTTCAATAGTATTTAAACCGATTTTATCAGAAGTAATATCCATAACTAGCCCGAACCATTTTTTATTATCTTTATGTCTCAAAGCAGCATAATTAGAATATTTTTCCCAAGGGTAATCTGGCTTTATATTATATTTATCCTTAACAAAATCAAAAATTTCTTCACGTGTTATCATCCAATCACCTTCTCCTTATATATCAGTTTACCCTAGAGGGATATTTGGTAATCGGTAAATGAGAAGGTTAAAGTGGTTAAACTTTTATAAACAACTAAAAAAGAGAGTTATGCAATATATCTTTTTTTTTCACATTCATTGTTTGTAAAACTTTAATTATTGGTCCAATGATTAGCGCAGAAATAATAGTACCTTCACGAACTCCTGTAATTGAACCGAATGATACTAGTGAGATAACAATAGCGATAATTACTAAACTAATATCAAAGTATAATTTGATTGTTCCAAAACTTTTTGATGTTTTGATTACAAAAGCTTTTACTAACCCTTCCGCTGGGTTATTAACAACATTGGCTTTTAACTGTAAAGTTGTACTATAAGCTATTATAATGCAACCAACAACAACCATTAATAATTGAATGAGGTAAAATGAAGTTGGAATATGTGTAATTATAAGGGACCAAAAATCAATAGATAAACCTAAAAGTGGTCCTACAATCAATTGTAAATATTGTTCTTTTGGAAAGTCTTTTCTTAAAACAATTATTTCTATTAAGACAAAGATAATATTAGCAAACATTGTTAAAACACCAAAACTTATTGGGATAGATAAACTAAGTACATATGGTGGTGCTGTTATTGGCGTGGTACCAAGATGGGCTAAAGTAACTAATGATATCCCGGATCCCATAATAAAAATACTAAGTAAAAATAATCCATAACTTTTCATTGTTTTTATAGACATGGATATGACACTTCTTTCTGATAGTATTTAAAACACTTCAATACTAACCTTATACTAATTTTAATATGTTGTCTTACTATCAGAAGAAAGAAATTCTCAAATTCGGAACTGTTTATATTTTTATTTTAAACGGTATTTATGTGGTGGAATAGACGTGTGTTCTGTAAAGAGCCGATAGAATGTAGAAATTGAATCAAATCCTACTTCAAAACAAATTGCAGTAATATCTTTATTTGTTTCATTCAATAATAATTTAGCAGCTTCTAATCTAACTGTATTCAAATATTTTAATGGTGTTATACCGTATTGTTTTTTAAAGATTGTATAAGCATATCTGGCAGTAATGCCTATCTTTTTAGAAATGACATTATTATTTATATCTTCGAAATAATTCGTGTCTATATATTCTTTAATGGTTTCTGCTCGAAGTGAATTAGAGTTTACTGTATTAGTTTCTTCTTTTTTTAGAATTATTAATAATAATTCTGCCAAATAAATTTTCATAGCAATTATATTAATTACATTTCCTTGTTTTTGTTCATATAATATTCTTCTTAATAATTGTTTTACATTTGCACTTTCAAAAAGACTTAGAGACTCAAGTTTTGTACGATTTAAACCTTCTTGTTCCAACAATAATTTAATATCTTTGTCTAAATGGTTGGAATCAAACTCTAAGACTAATACGGTCATTTTATCTTTTGATTCAACAGCATGATAACTAAATGGTTTAATAAAGGCTAAACAACCTGTATATAGTTTGTTCTTCTGTTGACCGAAAATAATTTCACCGCTTCCTTCCAAAACATAAAGAATTTGGAACACTTTATGGAAGTGGCTTTTTTTAATATCTTCATTACGTTGTTGATTTTTTTGTAATCGAATCCCATGCATTTTGATGTCCATATAAATTTTCCCTTCCTGAATTGTCAGTTTTTTATTAGAAATTCCTGTTTTATTAAATCCTTTGGAACCAATTAGTGAGTATATCAATAAAAATAATTCTATATTAATATGTATAATATTACATTAGTATTAAATATACTATTTAAGTTATAGTATATACAACGTGTTTACGATAGCAAAGCCATGCTTTTTTATGTTAGAGTGAACATGAATTAGTACACTGTTGTGTATAAAGGGGTGGATATATTTGGGAAATATACCAAATTATAAAGAAAAAAATGAAACAGTTGTAAAACATGATGAATTTCCGTTTGCTGCGGTGGGCCTTAATCATGGCCATATATATGGGATGTGTGAAGGATTAATAGAAGCAGGTGCATCATTAAAATGGGTATATGATCCAGACTCAGAAAAAGTAAAAAAATTTGTTTCTAAGTTCCCTAATGTAAGTATAGCAAATTCACTTGATGAAATATTGAACGATGAAGGTATCAAACTTGTTGCAGCAGCAGATATTCCTTCTAATCGTAGTAAACTAGGTGAGCAAGTAATGCGATCTGGAAAAGATTATTTTACAGATAAAACGCCCTTTACAACTTTAGAACAGTTAGAAGAAACAAGAAAAGTTGTGAAAGAAACTAAACGTAAATATATGGTTTATTTTAGTGAACGTTTGCATGTAGAAAGCGCTATTTATGCTGGTGAGTTGATAAAAGAGGGTGCAATTGGAAAAGTTATTCAAGTTACTGGTTTTGGCCCTCATCGTTTAAATAAAGCTACTCGTCCAGAATGGTTTTTTGAAAAAGAAAGTTATGGTGGTATTTTATGTGATATTGGAAGCCATCAAATAGAACAGTTTTTATATTATACTGGAAATGAAAATGCGAAAGTATTACATAGCAAAGTAGGGAATTATAATAACCCTGATCACCCAGAATTTGAAGATTACGGGGATGCTACATTAGTTGGTGATAATGGCGCAACTTTTTATTTTAAAGTTGACTGGTTTACGCCAGATGGTTTGAGCAATTGGGGAGATGGTCGTCTATTTATTACAGGAACCAAAGGGACTATTGAGGTTCGTAAATTTGTTGATGTAACAAGAACAAGTACTGGAGACCATTTGTTTTTAGTTAACAGTAGTGGAGAAAAATATTATGAACTAGAAAATAAAGTAGGATATCCATTTTTTGGAGATTTAATCTTGGATTGTTTAAATCGTACAGAAAATGCGATGACACAAGAACATATTTTCACAGCTGCTGAACTTTGTCTAATAGCACAAAAAGAAGCTATTTCAATCACAAGTTAAAGTAATTTTTAACCCTCCTTTATTAAATATAAAGGAGGGTTAAACTTTTGAGATATTTATATTTTTATAAACCTAATAATCTAGGTAAAAACAAGCTAATTTGAGGCACAAAGGTAATTATCATTAATAATATAAATATAGCTATATAAAATGGTATTAAAGGTTTGATTAAATGTTCTATTTTAACATTACCAACACTGGCACCTACAAACAAACCAGTTCCCACAGGTGGTGTAATTGTACCTATGCACAAGTTTAATATTAAGAACATCCCGTAATGTATAGGATCTACTCCTAATTCTGTTACGATTGGTAAAAATATAGGTGTAAATATTAATATAGCAGGAGATATATCCATAACTGTACCAATCAATAAAAGGATAATATTAATAATTAATAAGATAATAATAGGATTATCAGAAATGCTTAGTACAAAACTACTTAAAGCATCAGGAATTTTTATAAATGACATTGTAAATGACATAGCAGAAGAAGCGGCTATTAAGAACATAATAACACCAGTCATTTCGACTGCTTCTATCATTATCTGTGGTAATTCTTTTAATTTTAATGTTCTATGATAAATTAATGATAAAAATAAAGAATATACTACACAAATTGCTGATGCTTCGATTGCCGTGAATAATCCTGTCAAAATACCGCCGATGACAATAACAATTAACAGTATGCTTGGTATTGCATCAAAAACAATTTTCTTAACATTTTTATTTTCTTTTTTAGCAGGGATAGGGAAATTATTCTTTTTAGCAATAATATATGTAACTATCATAATAGTTAATGCCCATAGTACACCAACAACAGCTCCAGAAATAAACAATGCAGCTATAGATGTTCCACCACTCACTAAAGAGAACATAATAAAGCCAGTACTAGGAGGGACAACCATCCCTATAGGGGCAGAAGCAACGTTAACTGCTGCAGCAAACCGTTTATCATATCCTTCTTTTTGCTGCATCGGAACCATAATACCCCCAATTGCTGTAGAAGCAGCAATTGCCGAACTAGAAATTGCTCCAAACAAAGAGTTACCAATAATATTAGTATGTGCTAAAGATCCAGGAATTCTTCCTCCTAATAACTTTGCGAATTCTATTAATTTAGTTGCTATCCCGCCTCTCTTCATAATCATTCCCGATAAGATGAAGAATGGTATTGCTACGAGAGAGAAACTATCAAGACTCGTTACCATACCTTGCGCCGAAGTAAAGGTGGCGACATCAAATGGTAAGACAAATAAAATTGTGACTAAAGATGCAATTGCTATACTAATCGCAATTGGGATACCAACTGCTAATAAAAATATAAACAATAAAATTAATATAAGGCTTGCTTTTAAAATCATATTTTCACCCGCTTTTTATTTAAAATTATTTTATGACTCAGAAGTTGTTTTTTTGGATTCTATTAAATCTAAAATGTTTAGAATACTGTAAAATATGAATAATCCACCTGAGATAGGTAATGAGAGATAAATTAATCCCATAGATAAATGTAGCGCAGGAGATATTTGATCAACTGTCATTAAAACAGTTTTTATACCACCATACATCATTACAATTGATCCGAATGCTAAAAAGCTAATTTGAATTAAAATGTCTACTATTATTCTTTTGTTTTCTACTAGTCTACTACTTAATAATGTTATAGATATATGACCATTTTTTCCTACAACATATGCTGCAGATAACAGTGATAACCAAATTAAGCTAAATTTCACAAACTCTTCAGTTATGCTAGAAGGGTTATGCAATATATAACGGGTTATGACTTGCCATGTGGTAACTCCTACCATTACTAAAAACAAAAGTGAAACTACTAATTCTAAAAATCTATCAACAGCTTTTTTTAAAAGTTTCATTGCTAACCTCCTTAATTATTCTTTACTCAAAGATTGTATTTTTTTATATAGATTGCCAAATTGTTTGTCGTTTTTAAATTCATCATGGATTGGTTGAACAGCTTTTCTAAAGGGTTCTTTATCTACTTCATTAAACTTCACATTATATTTGTCAGTCGCTTCTTTTTTCTCTTTATCTAAATATTTTTCCCAGATTTTTTTCTGGAAGTCTTTTGATTCATCAGCTGCTTCATATATAGCTTTTGTATGTTTATCTGATAATTTATCTAAAGTCTCTTTATTAATCATGACCATATCAGGTATTCTAGTATGCTCGTCGTACGAATAAAATTTTGTAATTTCCCCATGTCCAGCTGTTGCTAAAGCAAATTCATTATTTTCAGACC
The DNA here is from genome assembly GCF_022387115.1 of Mammaliicoccus sp. F-M27. Classification (NCBI taxonomy): domain Bacteria; kingdom Bacillati; phylum Bacillota; class Bacilli; order Caryophanales; family Staphylococcaceae; genus Mammaliicoccus; species Mammaliicoccus sp. F-M27. Next base: position 5,573 of record NZ_JAJNIE010000022.1, read on the forward strand.
CATCAATAATACCTTGTTGCAATGAAGAATAAACTTCATCACTTCCTATTGGTGTTGGAGATCCGCCTAATGCTTGCACCATTTTCATCTGACTTTCGCTGTTCATTACTCGAATGTTTTTTCCTTTTAAATCATCAGGTTTCTCGACAGGTCCATCTGTCATGTAAAAGTTTCTAGCACCAGAAGTGTAATATGTTAAACCAATAATTCCTTGGTCTTCTGTTGATTTATAAATTGGATTCATTACTTGCTTATTTTCCAAAGTTTTATAATAGTGATCTTCGTCTTCAAATAAATAAGGAACACTAAATATAGAATAAATATCGGAGAAGCCTTCCAAAGTAGAACCACTAACTTTTGTGACATCAATTGCTCCAGCTTGTGTTAATTCGATAAGTTCTCTTTCTCCTCCTAATTGTCCATCTGGATAATATTCAACCTTAACTTCACCATCAGTTTTTTCAGAAACTAAGTCTCCGAATTTATTCATAGCATCTATAACAGGCTGACTATTACTAGCATATCCAAACTTCAATGTTACTTGTTTATCTTTATTAGAATCTGCAGATTTCACATTATCATTATTAGATGCTGTAGATTTCTGATTATTGCACCCGGAAATTAATAATAAAAATACTGCAGCTATTAAAATTAAAGGTATTTTTTTCATTTTGATCCTCCTAATATATTAAAGAAATCGCTTACAATTATTGGCGTGAAAATAGGTTAAGAATCAGGTTGACTGTGGAAAATATTTTTTGATAGCTGACTTACGTTTATTTTTTTTCCTCTTAAAGCCCAGTTAGTGTCTGTCTCACTAGGTAAAAAACAATTTGTATAACAATAATTCAAAATTTTAGATAAATCTTGTATCCAAAATTGTTTTTCAAAATCATCATAACGAACTATAGTTTGTGGAAATTCTTTAACAAGAGGTACTGATTCATGCATAGCTTGAATGGATAGTACGTGTGGTATTGAAGCTTCAATGCCACAAGGTATTTGATAATTTTTATTACTAATAGCATCTAGACTTATTGATAATTTTGTTAGATGATTTTGATTTTCTGGCCCTTTATAAATCTTACTTGTCCCATCATTCCAAGCTGCTACTATGTCATTAAAATCTCCATCTGATTCATATGTTATTGTTGCGTTTTCAAATTCTAGTTGAAAACAAGGTTCTTTATTTTCTTTTGTAGCGTGGGAAGCGTAAAAATATATATCTACATTATTTATAGTTTTTATATATGTAACACAGGTATCAAATGTCTCAATATTATTTACTCGATAAAGTTCAGCCTCAAGAGTATCAATTTTTGAACTTGTATCTACATTGTCGCCATTTAAATATAATAAATTATGTAGAAAATGTGCTGTTGCATTGTTTGCTACACTATCAAATATCATTGATCCATCAGTACTGTATTTTTTACCAGCCCATGGCGAACGATTGTAGTATGATTCGTTTCTTGGCCATTGCACCATGCTTTTAAATCGAATTGGTTTCCCGAATATTCCTTTTATAATGTCTTTTTTTAGCTCTAAAATAGAAGGGATGAAGGACCAGTTAAACCCTATAGCTAAAAATTTCCCTGTTTTATCCCTTGTGTCTTTCATGACTTGAACATCCTTAGGATTTGCAGTCATAGGTTTTTCACAAAGAACGTGACTGCCATAATTCATACAGAAACATGCTTGTTCTTTATGCAAATGTATTGGAGTAGATATAATTGCTAAATCAGCTTGTTTTTCTTTGTAGAACGATTCTATAGATTGATAAATTGGAATTTGTCTGCCAATTAATTCGTCATAGTAATCAGAGAATTCAGGATTGATATCTACTACACCATTTAACTGTATTCTTGCATCTTGATTAGATAAGAGTTCCCTTAAATACAAACTTCCATAACCGTTAATCCCTACTAAAACTACAGATATTTTTTCCTCCATCGATGTAATACTCCTTTGTTAAAGTTTAATTTTTACAATAAAACAAAAATTCTGTTTTGAATTGTTAGCATGGTTCCTAATATATTTATTATTCAATAATAAATGCGCTCTTATTTTGTCATTGTAAAATTTGTAGAGTGCACCTCCTTTAGTAAGCGCTTTCTTCGATTTATGTTAAAATCATAACATCAAAAACCACAATAAACAATGTAAAATTATAATTTTTGTTGTTTATTGTGGGATTCAAAGTTTTAATATATAAATAAAAACCTCCATCGCTATTCATAAATAAATGAATAGCGATGGAGGTTTTTCCGTGTAATGTGGTTTATTCAGTTAGAAGATAGAATTAAAATGATTGAAATGAATATTGTTAAGGCAATTGCTTAAATAATATATACTTTAATTTAATATTTCTATAGAATACTTTTCGAATAAATCTTTCCATTCGTTATCAAATTCTATATCCGATACAATATAATCAATATCTGTTATATGACCAAAAGTTATAAAACTAGTTTTATCTATCTTAGATGAATCTACTGCGAGTATAACTTTGTTTGCTTTTTCTATCATTAAACTTTTTATATGTGATTCGTCTTCGTTTGAATCAGTAATAGAACCCTGCTTGTTTAAAGCTTTACAGCTAAGTATCGCATAGTCTGGATTAAATTTATTAATAGATTCGATGGTTTGAGGGCCAACAAGGGCAGACGAATATTTCAATAATTTACCACCTGTTGAACTTACTTCTAGTGATGATTGGTTTACTTCATATAAAGCATTCACAGCGTTTGTGATAATATGTATTTTTTTATCAGAAATTGCGAATCGTTTTAGTGTTTCGTTAACTGTTGAACTAGAATCAGCAAAAAGACTTGTATCATCATCGATAAATTGATTAATTATTTTGGCAATATTAATTTTACTGTCTTTATTACGAGTATGTCTAACTGAATATGGTAGATCTTCTGATTTAAGTAACTTAGCGCCACCGTAGTTACGTTCTACTATGCCTTCTTTTTCTAGTTTTTCTAAATCTCGTCTTATCGTTTCTTCAGATACGTTAAATTCATTAGCTAATTTGCTAACATAGACGATATTATTAAAATACAATTCATTAAGTAAATTTCTTCTCCGTTCCAAAGGCTTCATAATCAATTTCTCCTAACTTTGTTTTGTGATAATTATATCATAAAAAATATCGTAATATCATACTTTACCACTATAAAAACAACATAAAACAATAAAAAATACATTTATTTGTTGAATTATGTGGTTTTTATATTTATAATACATACCAAGAGGTGAAATTATGAAAAAATATATTGCTGTGGATATTGGAGCGTCTAGTGGGAGAGCAATATTATCTCATGTTGATGATGTCATTCATACTAAAGAAATAAACAGATTTGCAAATGGTTTTACAACTAAAAATAACCAAGAAGTGTGGGATGTTGATTATTTATTTGAAGAAGTGTTGATTTCTTTGCAAAAAGCAAAAGAATTAGGAGTAGAATCTTGTTACTTAAGTATAGATACATGGGGTGTAGACTATATTTTTTTAAATGACAAAGGTAAGCGCTTGCATGAAGCGGTGTCATATAGAGATTCGAGAACGGATCATACAATGGAAAAAGTTTTCGATATTATATCTAAAGAAAAAATCTATGAAAAAACTGGTATTCAATTTTTGAAATTTAATACACTTTATCAATTTTATGAAGAATGCACAGAGTTAAAAAAACAAGCAGCAAAAGTTTTATTAATCCCAGATTATATAAATTATTTATTAACAGGTGAAGCAAGAAGTGAAGTTACGAATTTAAGCACTACTCAATTATTAGATGTAAATACAAACACATTAGATAAACAATTATTAGAAGTAGTTGATGTTGATGCTGAGATTTTCCCAGAGGTTATAGAGCCTGGTACATATTTAGGTGATGTGAAAGAAGACTTAAGAGAAAAATATAATTTACCTGTTACTCATGTTTATGCAACTGTTTCACATGACACGGCCTCAGCAGTACTAGGATCTGTTGGAGATAGTCAGAAAGGTTGGGCGTTTTTATCAAGTGGAACTTGGTCATTAATTGGTCAAGAATTGGATAAACCAATAATCTCTGAAACAGCATTAAGTCATGGTTATTCAAATGAAAGAGGTTATCAAGGTACGTATAGATTTCTAAAAAATATCATTGGAATGTGGATCATACAAAGAGTCCGTAAAGATTGGTTTGAAAATTATACTTTCCCAGAAATGGTTGAAGAAGCAAAGAAAAATAAAGGTTTTAAAGTCTTTATAGATTTTAATGATGAGCGATTTGTGAATCCGGACAATATGGTCGAAGAAATACAGGCTTACTGTTCTGAAACGAATCAACCTATTCCTAAAACTATAGGTGAAATTGCTCAAGCAATTTATTTAAATTTAGCAATTATTTATGCAACCTCGATAGAAGCTTTAAATGATATTACAGGTTCTAAAATTGAAGTTATCAATATTGTCGGAGGAGGTTCGAACAATGATTACTTAAATGAACTAACAGCACAATATACTAATTGTGAAGTTATTGTAGGTCCGGAAGAAGCTTCGGTGTTTGGTAATTTAACTGCAACAATGCTTGCTACACAAGAATTCGAAACAGTTGAGGAAGCTCGAAAAATGATTGGAAAATCTAATCATATCAAAAGAATAGAAAAAACTAATTTTAATAATGATTTAAAAATAGATATAGAAAAATTCAAGGAGGTTACACAGTATGCATACAAATCATAAAGAAGCATATGAATTAGCAAAAAAACAATATGAGTCACTAGGGGTTAACGTTGAGAAGGCTTTAGAAGCGATAAAAAACATTAAAATATCAATACATTGTTGGCAAGGTGACGATGTTGAAGGATTTTTATTTAATCAAGATTTAACGGGTGGTATATCAGTTACAGGTAACTATCCAGGTAAAGCTAGAAATGGAGAAGAATTACGTAGTGACTTAGAGGAAGCGTTAAAACATATCCCAGGAAATCATAAGATTAATTTACATGGTATATATGCAGAAACAGACGAAGAAATCGATTTAGATGAAATTGAACCTAAACACTTTAAAAAGTGGGTTGATTGGGCAAAGGAAAATAATTTAGGACTAGATTTTAACCCTACATGTTTTAGTCACGAAAAATCAGATGACGGATTTACTTTAGCTCATCCAAATAAAGAAATTAGAGATTTTTGGATTGAACATTGTAAACGTTCAAGAAAAATCGGAGAATATTTTGGAAAAGAACTGGGACAACCTTCTGTAACAAATATATGGGTTCCTGATGGATTCAAAGATACACCAGTAGATCGTTTAACACCACGTAGACGCTTAATGGAAAGCTTAGATGAAATATTTAAAGAAGAAATTGATGAAAAATATAATATTGATACTTTAGAAAGTAAATTATTTGGTATAGGTTCAGAAAGTTATGTTGTAGGTTCTCATGAATTCTATATGGGTTATGGATTATCACGAAATAAACGAATACTTTTAGATGCAGGACATTATCATCCAACTGAAGTGGTTTCAAATAAATTATCAGCACTTTCATTATTTAGTAACGGACTCAGTCTACACGTCTCAAGACCAGTGAGATGGGATAGTGACCACGTTGTTACATTAGATGATGAATTAAATGAAATAGCTAAAGAATTAATCTACAATGATTTAATTAAAAATACGACTGTAGGTTTGGACTTCTTTGATGCATCTATCAATAGAGTTGCCGCATGGGTAATTGGTACTAGAAATATGCAAAAAGCATTATTAATGGCGATGTTAGATCCTATAAATCAACTGAAAGAAGCGGAAGAAAAAGGCGATTATACTCAACGCTTAGCTATACAAGAAGAAATGAAAACATATTTATTCGGTCCTATTTGGAATGAGTTTTGTATTAGAAATAATGCAGAGCCTGGATTGGATTGGTATGAATCGATTAAAGATTATGAAAAAAATGTTTTGGAAGGAAGAGGGATCTAATTGGAAAACTTTATTGAAACACCTACAGTAAAAGAATTTTGTGAAATAACTCAATTAATGTACAAAAAAGGTTGGGATGAGCGTAATGGCGGTAACGTTTCATGGATTCTTGACGAAGATAAAGTAAGGCCTTATTTAAACAATCATTCAGAAAACGTTAGAAAGGTTGAATTACCTTTTACAGTAAAAGAATTAGCGAATCGTTACTTATTAGTGACAGGAACTGGTAAATATTTCAAAAATATTATTAATGACCCTCAAGATGCAATTGGTTTAATTCAAATTGCAGATGATGGTAAAAGTTATGAAATCTTATGGGGGTTTGTAAATGGAGCTGTGGCAACAAGTGAATTACCAACGCATTTAATGAATCATATTCAAAGATTAGAAGTTGATAAAGAACATAGAGTTATTATGCATTGTCATGCAACACACACGATAGCTATGACATTTTCACATGAGTTAGATGAAAAATTATTTACAAAAACATTATGGAAAATGTGTACTGAATGTCTAGTTGTATTCCCGGACGGCATTGGTATTATACCTTGGGTTGTGCCTGGTACAGAAGCAATTGGTAAGTTAACTGCTGAGAAAATGAAAAATCAAAGAAGTGTAATTTGGCCATTTCACGGTGTGTTTGGCGCAGGTCAAGATCTTGATGAAACATTTGGTTTAATTGAAACTATTGAAAAATCAGCAGAAGTTTATACTTATGTACAATCTCAAGGTGGTTTAAAACAAGATATTTCAGACGAAAATTTATTAAAGCTTGCTAAAGGATTTAATGTAGAACCGAAACACGGTTATTTAGAGGTTGGTGAGTAAAATGCAGCAACTCGCTACTGTTATGTATGTTAAAGAAGGATGCTATGAAGAGTATAAAAAAAGACATGATAATATTTGGCCAGAAATGAAAGAAATGTTAAAAAACCACGGTGTCAGCAATTATCATATTTACTTAAATGAAGAAAATGGAGAATTGTTTGCAATATTAAATTTTGAAGACCAATCGACTTATGATGAGATTGCTAATCAGAAAATTTGTCGGGAGTGGTGGGACTACATGTCAGATATTATGTGTGTGAATTCTGATAACAGCCCTAAATCTAAAGAATTAAAAGAAGTATTTTTCCTAAAGTAAAAACACAAAAGGGGATGGAAAAATGAACTTTAAATCAAAGGAAACAAATGGTTTAGTAGCTACTATAGCTATAGCAATGGCTAACTATATTGAAGCGGGTTCTATTATTGCTGCAGCAAGTAGTTTATCTTTATGGCAAGCATATTTAAATATAGATAATGTTCAAATAGGTTTGCTGAGTGCATTAAGCGCAAATGCTTTAGGAGCAGCTATTGGGGCACTTATAGGTGGACCATTAACCGATAAATTAGGGAGGAAATTTATATTTAAATATGATTTACTCCTGTATATGTTTGGGATGCTCTTTATTATATTAGCGTTTAATTTTGCGATGTTATTAATAGGAACAATAATTGTAGGGATAGCAGTAGGAATTGGTGTTCCAGTTGCATGGACTTATATTGCTGAAGAAGCACCTGAAAAAGAACGTGCAAAAAGAGTGGGTGTAGCTCAGCTTGCCTGGTCTATAGGACCAGCTATTACATTTTTATTAGCTGTTATTGCTGCACCATTTGGTTTGTTTGGATCTAGAATGATATTCTTGCATCTATTCATCATAGCAGGTGTTACATGGTGGATAAGACAAGGGATGAGCGAATCAGAAATTTGGGAAGCTGAGAAAGAAAAAGAAAGAGAAGAAACATTACAAGACATCAAGAAAACATCTGTTATTAAAGAGTTGTTCACGAATCCAGTTAACTTAAAAGCGATGTTATTATTGATAGGAATTTATCTTTTTTGGAATTTAACTTCAGGAGCGATGGGCTATTTCATGCCTTTCATTTATGAGAGTGTTGGAGGCTTATCAAGTGCTCAAGCTAATATATTACAAGCAGTATTATGGTTCTTAACAGTTGTGACTACTTATTTTGGCTTTATGAAATTAGGAGACAAAGTAAATCAAAGATTACTATTTGGAATTGGTGCAACGATGGGGATTGTCGCTTGGGTTATATTAACATTTGCACCTATGAACTGGATATCACTTATTTTATTCGTTGTATTATGGGGATCTGCAGCAGGTATAGGTGCTCAAGCATTCTATGCGTTGTGGACGAGCGAGTTATTCCCTACTCGATATAGAGCTGGTGCACAAGGTTTAATGTACTTCATCGTACGTACAGGTATTTCAATATATTCATTTGTATTACCAACGATATTAGCCACATTAGGATTCAGAGTAACAGGAATTATAATGATTAGTTTCTTAGTTATACATGCAGTAATTGGTATTGTATTAACACCGAAAACACAAGGTAAGACATTAAAAGAAATTGAAGAAGAAAGATACGGAGAAAGCCCAACTTACAATGTAAAAGAGTCAATTGAAAACAATAAATTAAATGAAGCGAGGGGTTAGTGTTATGTATCAAATTAAAGATTATGTAAATGGTAAATTTATTGAAAGAAACGATTTAGAATCAGTTGATGTTTTAAACCCGGCAACTGAGCAAGTAATCGCGCAAACTTATAATGGAACAAAGGAATATACTGAACAAGCAATACAAGTTGCTAAAGATGCTCAAGAATTATGGGCTGAAACTCCAGCAATTGAAAGAGCTCAGTATTTGAAAGAAATAGCTAATGGTATTCGTGAACGTGGTGAAGAACTTACAGAAATCATAATTAAAGAAGGCGGTAAGACTAGAGATCTTGCAAGTACAGAAGTGTTCTTTACAGCAGATTATTTAGATTATATGGCAGAATGGGCAAGACGTTACGAAGGAGAAATCATCCAAAGCGATCGTAAGAATGAGCATATTTTACTTTATAAAAAGCCTTTAGGCGTTACTTCAGGAATTTTACCTTGGAACTTCCCATTTTTCTTAATTGCTAGAAAAATGGCACCGGCTTTAGTTACTGGAAATACAATAGTTGTGAAACCATCAGAAGAAACACCTATTAACGCACTAATATTCACAGAAATATTAGATACTGTAGATTTACCTAAAGGTGTGTTTAATTTAGTTAATGGTTCTGGTGAGATAGTAGGTGATGAACTAGCTAGAAATAAAAATATTGAACTTGTTTCGATTACCGGAAGTGAAGGCGCAGGTAAGAAAGTAATGGAAGCGGCAAGTTCGAATGTAACAAAAGTCAATTTAGAATTAGGTGGAAAAGCACCAGCAATTGTACTTGAAGATGCAGATTTAGATAAAGCTGTTCAATATATAATAGATTCACGAATTATTAATACAGGACAAGTATGTAACTGTGCAGAAAGAGCTTATGTACAAAATTCTATCAAAGATCAATTTATAGAAAAGTTAGTAGATAAAATGAGTAATGTGAATTATGGAAACACACTAGAAAGCAATTATGATATGGGGCCATTAATCAATAATAAAGCGCAAGAAAATGTTCACAACCATGTACTACAAGCTGTAAAAAATGGTGGTAAATTAGAATGTGGAGGAGAGATACCAGAAGGTAAAGGTAATTTCTATCCAGCAACTGTTATTTCTAACTGTAGTAATAACATGGATATCATTCAAGAAGAAGTATTTGGACCAGTGTTACCAATAGTTGGTTTTGATACATTTGATGAAGCAATAGATTTAGCAAATGATAGTAGATTTGGTTTAACTTCATCGATTTATTCTAATGATATGAAAAAAGTCTTTAAAGCTATTGATAAATTAGAGTTTGGAGAAACATATGTTAATAGAGAAAACTTTGAAGCGATGCAAGGATTCCATGCAGGCGTTAAAAATTCAGGGATTGGCGGCGCTGATGGTAAACATGGTTTAGAAGAATATTTACGTACTCACATAGCATATATGAATATAGAATAATAAATATTGGTAAAAAAATGAATTTTAGGCTACTTAATTTCCGAAATATTGTGGAGATTAGTAGCTTTTTTTACATCTTTATTAAATTACCCTAATAATTTTTATAAGTATATTTAAAT
>NZ_JAJNIE010000023.1:0-15152 GCF_022387115.1 Mammaliicoccus sp. F-M27
CTTATCTCCTAAAAAATTCAGGAAACAAACCTTTCAAATATCATACTAAAAAAGTTCAACTTTTTGGGTTCAGTACAGTCTTGGATTAACTTCGGACTTAACTCACGACTTCAGCAATGTCTTGGATTAACTTCGGACTTAACTCACGACTTAGGCATTGTCTTGGATTAACTTCGGACTTAACTCACGACTTGAGCAATGTCTTGGATTAACTTTGGACTTAACTCACGACTTAGGCGTTTTCTTGGATTAACTCAGGACTTAACTCACGACTTAGGCGTTTTCTTGGATTAACTCAGGACTTAACTCACGACTTAGGCATTGTCTTGGATTAACTTCGGACTTAACTCACGACTGTACTGAACCCAAGTATAATATTTGAATGAAATATGTAAAAAAGACAAAAAAAACAAATCAAACGGTTTATACACGTTTGATTTGTTCACAATCTGTCCGGCGCCTTTTTAGGCGTCGGTTTTGTTTTCTTTTGTTTTTTCTATTACATAATCGTAATTACCTTCGTATTTTGTTAGCTTTTTATCTTTTAATAGATAAGTTGTATCGAATAGTTTATTCAAAAAATACCGATCATGTGAGACTGCAATGATTGTTCCATTGTAATCTATCAGTGCATCTTCTATAGTTTCTTTTGCGTCTATATCTAAATGGTTCGTTGGTTCGTCTAATACGAGCACATTAAAGTCTTGATTCACTATTTGTGCCCAACGCAACCTCATCTTCTCTCCACCACTTAGGCTGCTTATTTTGTTGAATACGTCTTCTCCATAGAACATAAATTGTGCAAGTATATGTCTTGCTTGTCCTTCTGTAACATGAACTGCTTCTCTAAATGTAGCAATTACTGATTGATCTTCAATGTCTTCAAATGTATGTTGCGATAAATAGCCTATTCTTAAATTGGATGCACGCTTAACTATTCCTTCGTCTGGCTCTATTTGATTCATCATCATTTTTAACAATGTACTTTTCCCTGTTCCATTATCTCCTATGATTGCTACATGTTCTTTTCTTCTAATGAGCAAGTCTATTTCTTCAAACAATATATCTTCATACATTTTTGAAACGCGCTCTAATTCTATAACGTCATTTGAAACGCGCTGTCCTTCTGCTAAATTTACGTTCATCTTTTTGTGTTCTAATATTGGTTTATCTAATCTCTTTATTCTATCTAATGCTTTCTCCATACTTTTTGCACGTTTGTACATTGCAGCATTTGGTGGCTTTGCCTGACTTGCCCATAATCTCAATTGTTTAATTGAGTCTTCCATTTTCTTTATCTTCTTTTGTTGTGTTTGATAAGCTTCAAATTCACGTATAATTCTCGCTTCTTTTTCTTTAACAAAATAACTATAATTCCCATGATATATATGCAATTGACCTTGATCTATTTCTGCTATTTGATTTGCTGTATCATCTAAAAAATATCGATCATGTGAAACAATGACAACTGCTCCAGAATATTGTTTTACAAAATCTGCTAACCAATCAATAGATGAAATATCTAAATGATTCGTCGGCTCATCCAACAATAATAATTTAGGTTGTTGTAATAGTATTTGAGCTAAACCGACTTTCGTTCTTTCTCCTCCAGACAATTTCCCCCACGGATGACTTAATAAGTGGTTGATTTTTAATCCGTGGCTCACGCGTCTTATTTGAGCATCTCTTTCATAACCACCACGTTCTTCAAATTGTTCTTGCAAGTGCCCATATTTTTTTAATAACTGTTCCATTTGGTCAGTTTGATTAGCCATGTCGGCTTCAATTGACTGCATTTGCTTTGATATATGATTAATTTCTTCAAACACTTCAGATAAACATTCATATACTTGTTTATCATCTTCATAAGTCGGTAATTGATTCAAATATCCAATTGATATATTCTTTTGCCAGCTTATTTGCCCCTCTGTCGGCGATTCTATGCCAGCCATCAATTTTAATAAAGTACTCTTACCTTCACCATTTCTTCCAACTAAACCTACACAATCTCCTTCATTCAAGTCATATTTGATATTTTCAAAAATGACCTCACCTGTATAAGACTTAGTTAATTTAGACATATTGATAATATTCATATTGCTTCCTCCAAAATTGGACTATAAGGAAGCTGGTGTCAGACATTCCTTATAGCTATATTTTCTTTCAAAAAAGACACACTTCACCAATTTTGGAGAAACATTTGCAAATTTGTTGCGAACGATTACTAAAAATCTGCAACTATGAGCTAAAAGAAACATCTAAAACACCTCCGTTCATTCAAGTTATATTTATTATATAGTTCGTATTATTAATTTTCAATGGTATTCATCATTCTAAATCTTCGCCGATATTCACTTCTGTGACATAATTATCGTCCATAGTAAATATAATAATATTGCCGCCAACAATGAATCTATAATTTTTTCCGTTACTAGTTTCTTCTATAGTATAATCATTTCCATATGCATTGATAATTTGTGATTGCGTTATATGTTTCTTCTTCACAGGAAACTTTACGCTAGCCGCATATTCACTTTCATGTTTATCACCAAAATAGAAAGTTTGATCATAAGATGTTCTATGCGTAAATGCTCCTCCGTCATTCGACTGGGGCTGTACTACTCTGAACCCGTTCATTGTGATATTCTTATACTCTAAAGCGTTGATGAAGGTTGAATCTAAAATAAAGCTACCATCATAGCCTGTATATCCTTTAAACTGATAATAAGGTGTTGTTGCAGCTTCGACATCATTACCGTTTTGACTAGGTATATCTATTATTCCAAAGATTGTTCCGATAGAAATACTAGTTGCAATTGTTAATTTCGCCACTTTATTCATTATCATCACTCCCTTTTAGTATAATTGTACACCTATATATTACAATAACATTACAAATATTTCAAAGATATTACGCACCACTATGATTAGTATACAGGTAGTAATAATACTGATAATTCAGTCTTTTGAAGATATATTTCTTCTTATCCCTACTCGCACTAGCTAACTCGGATTTTCTACAATTATTTTTATAGCGGTTAAATGCTTCATAATATTAAATTCCTCTTAAAAATTATAAATTCCAATTTTCTTTCTATATGATAGCGCATCGACAAATGCTATTTTTTAAAGCTGAACATTCTCTCTTAATATTGAACTTCAAAACTGTCATGAAAGCATTTCAATACTCCATTCATATTTAGACCTTTTTCCCATCCAATTGTATACAATCGGTAAATTTAAGTGTATTATTACAAAATATAACGTTGGTAATTCATTATTACAATATATCTTTCACATTGTAATCTTTTGTTATTTGACTGTAATTTACAAAGCCTCTATTTATGTTATTGTTGGTTTGTCCCATTTTTAGGGAAGAATTATTAACTAACAAAGAAATCATCATCTAAAAATAAAATATTAATAAATAAAAAAATTATTCGGAGGGTTTTAAAATTATGAAAAAAGCAATTTTATCTTCATCATTAGCAGTAGCAATCGGAGCAACAGGGGTAGCATCTACACACGTAGCAGATGCATCTGAACAAGGCGTAAATAAAGAGCAATTAGCTCAGTTAGCTCAATCAAATTCATCAGAACTTAATGCACATGCTGTCCAAGAAGGCGCATATGATATTAATTTCGCATTAGATGGTTATGAGTATAACTTCCAATCAGATGGTCAAAACTTTACGTGGGAATATCACGCAACTAATGCCGCTGACTCAGAAAGCACTCAAGCTCCTGTAGCTGAGCAACAACAACCAGTTTCTGAACAAAACGTAGCTGAACAAACACCAGCTCCAGCAGCAAATAACACTGCTAGTGAACAAGCAACTCAAGAAGCTCCACAACAAGTTGAAGCACCAAAACAAGAAACACAACAAGCTACAACTCAACAAGCTCCAAAACAAGTTGAAGCTCCAAAACAAGAAACTAAAACAGCTCAAACATCTTCAGCTTCTGAAGGTTCAAATGTAAACGTTAATGATCACTTAAAAGCTATCGCTCAACGTGAATCAGGCGGCGACTTAAAAGCTGTTAACGCATCTTCAGGTGCAGCAGGTAAATACCAATTCCTACAAACTACTTGGGATTCAGTAGCTCCTGCTCAATATAAAGGTGTATCACCTACAGAAGCTCCAGAAGCAGTACAAGATGCAGCAGCTGTTAAATTATACAACACTGCAGGCGCTTCACAATGGGTAACTGCATAATTAAATAAGCAGTACTTAAACTAAATTTTTATTCAACACACTAATCCAACGCCCACGGCAATAGCCGAGGGCGTTTTTTTATTGATTAAATATTTCATTTACATAATGGGCAACTTCTGGAAATTGAGTATAACCATCCCTATCACAAAAATGACCATCATGATTGATTGTTATAAACTTTGAATTCAACTTTCTCGATAAATTTTCGCTCAGTTCATATGGAACAACGCGATCATTTGTTGCAACAACACTTACAATATTAGGTATTTGCGCTTGAAGTTTGTCAAAATCTATATCCGTATGTTGTATGTATTCATCAATTTTATTGAGTTCAGGGATAACTTCATAAAATCCTGCAACCAATATTATCCCTTTAACGTTAATGTCACCATCATATTGAGAAAGATAATTCAGCAACGTAACAACACCTAAACTATGTGCTACAATCACATTTTCACCAGAAGATAAATCAACTTCGTTCCTTAATGTCTCATTCCAATCTTTCAAAACAGGATTCGAAGCATTCGGAAAATCTAATATTTTACTCTCAACACCTTGAAACTGTTCAGTAAGCCACTTAAACCAATGTTTATGACTATTTGCGTTATAGCCATGTGCGATATATAAATATTTGTCCATAAGTATCACCTTTCATCTAATTGTATATAGCGTTATTATACCTTAACATGCTATCAGTTTATAACGATGTTTATTCTCGTAAAGAACATGCATGAATAAGATTAAACAAAAACATCCTATCACTAGAACGTTAATCTAGTGACAGGATGTTTCATTTAATTAGGCTTAATATTCGCCTCTATCTACTTTATGATAACCTCTTAAGAAGTATATAAGTGTCATTGCTGATAGGAATACGATACCGATAATAACGGATACTCTTGTTTCTGCGTTAAATAACATACCGATAAGTACTAAAATAAAGAACCCTAATGTCAGATAGTTTGTATATGGTGCGAATGGCATTTTGAATGGATGATCTTTAATTTCTTCAGGATGTTTTTTTCTAAATTGAATGTGACTGAATAAGATCATAAACCATGGTACCATCCCTGGTAAAATAGAAGCACTATATACGTATACAAATATATTTTCAGAACCATCTATAAATAATGGTAATAAGATGTTTAAAATAACACCTATAAAGATACCAATTGAAATTGCTAATATTGCAAAGAATGGAACGCCTGTTTTCATTACTTTTTTAAATATACGAGGCATTTGTCCTTTTTGAGCTAACGTGTATACCATACGACTTGAACTAAATATCCCTGAATTACAACCAGACATTGCTGCTGTAATTACAACAAAGTTAATTAATCCTGCTGCAATTGTAATACCCACTTTTGCAAATGTTGCAACGAATGGACTACCTACATTACCTAGTTGATCCCATGGATAAACTGTTACGATAACGAATATTGCACCTATGTAGAAGATTAAAATACGCCATATAACACCGTTTACAGCTTTCTTTATGTTTTTCTGTGGATCTTTCGTTTCACCTGCTGTAATACCTATTAGTTCTACACCTTGATAGGAACCAACAACCATTGATAAAGCAAAGAAGAAGCCTACTATACCATTAGGGAAGAATCCTCCGTGTTCAGTTAAATTACCTAAACCTATAGCATTTCCGCCGTTTCCTAGTCCAAAGAATATTAAACCAAATCCTGCAACAATCATTAAAATAATTGTTACGACTTTTATCATTGCAAACCAGAATTCAAATTCACCAAAAGCTTTAACTGAAGCTAAATTGGCTGCTGCTAATGTAACGACAACTATGACACCAGGTATCCAGGTTGGTAAGTCTGGCCACCAGTATTGCATATATTGTCCGACTGCGATAACTTCACTCATACCTACTACTATCCATTGGAATATGTTACTCCAAGCAGTTACATAGCCTGCTACTGGATGTAAATAATCACTTGCATAGTTAGCAAATGAACCAGTTGTTGGATACAAGTATACTAATTCTCCCATTGCTCTCATTACTAAATACAAAAATAGCCCTGCTACTAAATAAGCAAATATAGCCGATGGTCCAGTCCATTTAATCGTACTAGATGCACCCATAAATAAACCTACACCGATTGTTCCACCAAGTGCAATCATCTGAACTTGGCGTGAGCTAAGACCCCTTTTTAAATGATTGTCTTCCATTATTTCGTGTCACTCCTTGTTTAAATTCATCAAATTTAAATGCGTCAAACTTCATGGGACAATTATACTATAAAGTGTCAGAAAATAAAGCATTCTTGGAAAGCGTTTTCCTATTTTTATTATTTTATATGTATTATGTTCACTATATTGTAATTTATTCTATAACTTTCTCTTCATTTTATAAAAAGTGATATTTCAACTTCTTAGTTAAAATACCACTTTCATAATTTATTTATTTTTGTAAAGTTTGTTCTATTGTTTTATTTCTTCCTGCTTGTGATCCAACGAGCATGATGAGTAATGATGTTATAAGTAAAATACTAAATGAAGCATTCCAGCTTTGTGTGACATCATGCAATATGCCGAAGAATAACGGTCCGATTGCTGCAAATAAGTAGCCTACCGATTGAGACATTCCTGATAATTTAGCAGCTGTATGACCACTTTCTGCTCTTAGTCCAAAGAACGTATTGACTAAGCCAAATGCTAGTCCACTTGCGATGCCTATTAATATGATACCTACAAATGCCCAGCCAGGTTGAAGCATTAACGTTAATATTCCTAGAACAAATAATAAACCTGTCACAAAAGTAATGACCACTTGATTATTCATCTTTTCAGCAAATATCGGTGTAACAAATGTAAGAGGAATAATGGCTAATTGTAGAATGGATAAATAAATACCCGCTTCATTAATGGGTGTACCGTTACTTAATAAAAATTCAGGCAACCAATTGATGAGTGAATAAAATATCATAGACTGTCCACCCATTAATAATGTGATTTGCCACGATAACGGCGATCTCCAAACATTGATATCAGTACTTGTTTGTGAAGATTTTACATGATCATGTTTTTTCAATTGAAATGACCATACAATAATACCTAATAAAGTTATCAGGCCTATTAAACTAATCGCGATACTATAGTTATACTGCTTAACTAATGGTGCAGTTATATATGAAGACAGACTACCAAATATGTTCATCACAACTGTGTAATACCCTGTCATAATACCTATGCGTAAAGGAAAATTCATTTTTATTATGCCTGGTGTTAAAACATTTCCAAATGCAATACCTACACCGATTAAAACTGTGCCTAAATAAAGCCAAGATACGCCTGTTATCGCTCTCAACATAATTCCTAAAAATATAAATATAAGCGCACCGAATACAGTACGTTCTATACCAAATCTATTACTTATTTTTGCAGCAAACAACGAAATAACTGCAAAAGAAAGTAACGGAATAATTGTAATTAAACTGACTGATGTATTAGATAAACTTAATGTATCTTTAATTGATGGTAAAGCTATTCCAACCGAAGTAATTGGTGCTCTTAGAGTTGCCCCAATTAATAAGATGCCTATAAACAGTATCCAGCTTTGTTTATTATTTCTATTAATATTATCCATCGTGTATGATACTCCTTCAATAATTTTTCTGCTATAATGTACTTAACGTTCGTTATAAAGAACACATTATATTGTACAATGCGTTCGTTATAAAGTAAATAGGAGTGTTTTATTTATGAAAGATATCCATACAATCGTCGCACATAATTTATCACAATACCGCACATCACAACAATTAAGTTTGAGCACAGTATCCAAAAGAACTGGCGTAAGTAAAACGATGCTCAACCAAATCGAGAACGGACAATCTAACCCTACAATCACAACATTATGGAAAATAGCTAATGGATTACATCTACCTATATCAGATTTAATCTCCAATAAAGATGACAATATCAATTGTGTGTCTAAAGCAGATATCGTTCCAATCTATAACGACGATCAAACAGTCATCATATATCCTTATTTCCCATTCAATATAGATAAGAACTTTGAAATGTTTAATATGGAATTAACAGGCAATGCCGAAATGATATCAGAAGGTCATCACGTAGGATCGGAAGAATATATTATCGTTCATAAAGGTGTATTAGAAATTGAAATAAATGGGCATAAACATACAATTAAACAAGATGATGCTATACATTTCGAATCAGACGTTACACATACGTATCGCAATATAAGTAATGAAGATGTTCATTTAACAGCGACTATTCAATATAATAAATAAGAAAACGACCAATGATTATTGGTCGTTTTCTTATAGGGATCGAGTCTGAATGTTGCTTGTTTACTCAGTCTTGCAACTTACAAGCGTTCTATGTTGCTTGTTTACTCAGTCTTGCAACTTACAAGCGTTCTATGTTGCTTGTTTCGTCAGTCTTGCAACTTACAAGCGTTCTATGTTGCTTGTTTGATCAGTCTTGCAACTTACAGACCTCCTATGTTGCTTGTTTACTCAGTCTTGCAACATAGAAGCATGTACTTAAAAGAACAAACGAAAAAATATAAGGAAAATGAATATTCTCGCGATTTTGTAAAGTGCTGACGCCCGGGGGAATAGTATGAGTGAGAGACTACAGGCTCGAACCATACCCCTAGGCAAGCATGCACTTTCAAAATCGCAAGATTTGTAAACATACATGCCTTCTATTTTTCTTGTTTATCAATCTAATATTTCATTCATCGTTCTATTTACACTACCTGCATACATAGAACCAAACTTCACTAAATGCACCATTAATAAATAAAGCTCATAAAATTTTATTCTTTGATCCGCGCCTTTACTTAAAGGTAATGTCTCATTATATGCATCGTAAAATTCATTCGTAAATCCTCCAAATACGCGTGTAGCACCGAGATCAAATTCTCTATCTCCATATAAAGGCGATGGATCGAATAAAGCAGGTTCTCCGTTTGATAAAAACATAAAGTTACCTGCCCATAAATCTCCATGTAAGAGTGAAGGCTTACTATTATGATTTTCTAAAGCTTTTACAATCTTTTCACGTACTTTTTCAAATAATAAAATTTCATCGTTAGACCATAATTTTCTCTGAACAATTTCATCTTTCAGTTGGTCTAACCTTTGTTCTACAAATATATTGATCCACGAGTCTTTCCATCCATTTTCAAACGTAATATCACTACCATGATATGGTAAATGGAAACCAAACTTGCCATGTGGTTCATGATGACTATGCAACTTCGCAACAAGTTTACCAAGTTCCCTTTGACTGCCGGAGCGACCTTCTTCAAGATAGCTCAATACTAAATAAGTATCATCATGAATTTGTCCGTACCCCTTAACAACAGGGGCAGTAATACCAGCCACTTCAAACGCTTCTAAACCAGCGATTTCTGCAGCATAAAATGTTTCACTTCTATTATGTTGAACGAGCAAGAAATATGGTCCATCTTTAGTTTCTACTTTATAAGCCTCGTTAACATCTCCACCACTGACGGGTATAATTTCTTTAATATTATTTATAGGTAATTGTGATTGCCAATCTTTATTCATGACTATCCCTCCTATGTTTATTGTATAAGAAATATATTATTGTTTAAAATAAGAATGCTTTTATGTCCCAAATCTTATTAATAACATCATCGACCTGCCGCTTTTTTTATATTTTCAACGCTTCGATCTGTTCAAGTACAGGTATTAATAATGCTCCTTGTTCCGTGAGCTTATAATATATATTTGGTGGCATGATCTCTTCTATTCTAACTTGTAAAAATTGATTTTCTACTAATAATTCAAGTGATTGTTTAATCATGTGTTGCTTATAATGCTCGAGTTCAGAGAGTATGATTCTTTGCTCTTGTTCTTTATTGCTCAATTTAGCCAAAACTAAAAGACCATAATTGTCTCCTAATTGTCCAAGATTATGAATGACTTTTTCTTCATTGATTGGTCGCATTACATTACCTCTTTTCATATAAAGCATCTTGAAAACTTCCTTAAACTATAACACAGCTCATAATTCTTTCATTATATTAGTTAGTTCTAAAGTCTCATTGTTTATAATGAGCTTTTTATTTAAAATTAAATTAAGCTTAAAATCATATACTCAAAGGAGTTATAAGCATCATGAAGAAAGACTCAATGCTCATTATGAGTTATGCAATTATTTTACTATTAATCATTGTATCTATTTTTACTAAATACATATACCCGATAGATCACGCTGTTTATCATTTTATTCAAAACAATACGATTGAATTTAGGTTACATAATTATTTATCTATCGTGTCTTTTATATTCTCGCCATTACATACAGTTTTTTTAATAGGCATCATATTTATAGGTTTGTATTTCTATAACAAGCAGCACTTCTTACCTTATTTAATTTTCACGATTACTGCTCTCATTACAGGAACATTGCTAAAATATATTATCCAAAGACCGAGGCCTTCAGATTTAATTGAAGGATTTAGCTTTCCAAGTTTGCACACTTTAATATTATTTGTAGCCTTATTTGTATTGCTCGCTTTATACAACACATATATCGTAAAGTGGATTTCTTCTATTTTAATCATTTCAATGATGTGTTCAAGAATTTATTTAAATGCTCATTTCTTTTCTGATACGGTAGCTAGTTTGATCATCGTTCATTTAGTGTATTTAACTGTAAATAAGATTTTGAAAAGACATCCACTTTCATAAGGAGATGTTCATATGTTGCTTGTTTCGTTAGTCTTGCAACATACAAGCATGCACGAACAAAATCGTAGATTTTACAAAACAACAACTTATTTCACTGGTACTGGCCATGTTTCAAGATTCTCAGCCATTTCCCAGAACATATATTCATAGTAGCTTGTCTTTACAATAATATCTTCTAAACGATTAAGTTCTTCTTCAGTCTTACCTTCTGCAACTGTATCCATTAATTGAATGCAGTCTTCTTTAAATGTACTAAATTCTTCAGATGCATACATATTAACCCATTCTCCATATAGCGGATGATCCTTTGCACCTTCAATTTCAGCTAACTTCAAGCCTATATAGCTATAGCTCCATGTACACGTTAAAATTGCAGCTATAACGTTCTCAATTCCACCTTGTTGGGCCAAATTTAACATATAACTCGTATAAGCTACTGTTGTTTGGGCTGGTTCTGTTTGTTCAAGCTCTTCTTCAGATATATTAAATTGTTTAGCATAACGACGATGTAAATCCATTTCTGTATGCAACGTACCGTTTGCTAGATCTGCATAAGTCGTCATCATCTTTAAATCTGTTGATTTAGCAGCCCCAATGGAAAATAGTCTCGCATATTCAATCAAATACACGTAATCTTGTTTCAGCCAATGTTTAAATTTCTCTTCATCAAGCGTCCCATCACCTAGCCCTTGAATAAACGGATGTTTCATATAAGATTCCCATATTGGTTCAACTCTTTTAAATACGCTATCTGTAAATTTCATTTTTATCCTCCTTTTTTATATAAAAAAACACTATTTTCAATAAGAAAATAGCGTCAACTTAAACTAAAGATACGCCACTTTCCTACGCCAGTATAAGCTGGATCAGGTTCAAGGAATTTTAAAGTCACACTTTAATCTCAGCCATTTAAAAGGCACTTCCAGTGGTTTATTGCTTATTATATTTAATTTTCACTCACCAACAACATATCGGTTTTAAGATTCATTTGCAAACAAAATTATAAACAACTCTTACTACATGATTCTAAATAAGCTTTAGCATTTTGATTAACTTCTTTAAAATCAATACCTTGTTTAATCGCTGCAAACACACAACCACAGTAACACTGTCTATAAATTTCATATTCATTACACATCTTTATAGATCTTTCATAACCTTTATTCTTCTTAAAATCACTTGGTAAATAATAGACATGAAAAATATCTTGCACTTCCATCCCCAATTCATTAATCAATTGTGCATTTTTCTTAGGAGACAATGTTAAAGCACTGGCAAAGTAATCATATCCAAGATTCGCAGCAGCTTCGGCTACAAGTTCTAAACGCATTTCAAAACAAGCCGTACATCTCAATCCGCCTTCATTCTCTTCAGCTAAACCTTTGCCTTTAACCATCTTCATAAATTTATGAGGTTCATAAGGCGCTTCAATATATTTCACGTTCGTATTCATCCGTTCATTAAAACGCTCAACAAAATCTTCTTGAACCTTCGCTCGTCTTTCATACTCACGCTTAGGATGAATATTAGGGTTCGCAAAATATATGGCCACATCCGCATATTGCGTTAAAAGCTCTAACGTATATGTGCTACAAGGTGCACAACAACTATGAATTAAAATGCTCGGTCGCTTATCACTACGTTGCCATTCATTAATCATCTTACGCATCACTTTGTCATAATTAATCTTTTGATTTTTCATTTTAGCAATAATACTATTCGCAAAAATCACGTTCATTACCATTCCTTTTTAACCAAATATTGTTATTTTTACAATATTTTATACCATTAAAAAGATGATAGCAATATCATAGTGAAACAGCTATTTGAGTCGGTTAATATCATTTAAACACCTTCTGATATTGTACATAGCCTGATAAATAATGTTCTATATCATCAATGCGCACTCTATATCCGTGGTGTTTGATAAAGAACGCATTCAGTATTCTTGCAGGATTTTTGAAATACATTGCCACTTCTGGATAGAAGTAACCTGTTCTTTGATAATCAGCACGTGCATGAATCGTGTTAATGAATTTATCTTCATCTAAAAGTTCCTTAACTAATCTTTCATGACCTGTTGATTTTGCTTTTTCGACTAAATGATATGTCGCCATTAACATTTCTAAAAATGTCGGGAAAGTTGTCTCCCTTTGTTGTATATAATCTAAATAACTAGAAACATTTTGAATGCCAAATTTATAATACTTTTCTTGTGGATCTATTTGTACAAGCTCATTTGTACAATAGCCTAGCCAATGATCATGATACTTCCAATAATCTTTTTTAATAAATCTTTCGAATAGATTTTTAACAAGATTTAACCAGTTGTCATCGTTATCGATTTGATAAAGTCTTAATAACGCTAAAGCTGCTTCTCCATCATAATAAATAATTCTATAATCTTCTTTCACAGTTAAATCAGGATAGTTTAACACATGAATCGTTTTTGCATTTTCATTGATCATCGTTGCAATACCACGAGCAACCTTTTGAGCTGCTTCTAAATATGCTTTCTTCTCTGGGTTGAATTTCAAATACTCACATACTGCAAAGATAAAAGCGGCATTTTGACCCAATTTTATTTCATTTATATTTTTCGTATCATCGAATATGTGACCTACACCATCAACTTCATATAAATAATTGTTCATTAAGTAGTCAATTGCCTTTTCTGCAACTGTAATGTCTTCTTCTAAATAAGCTAACCCTTCAATCAAAGCGTAAGTAGATGAAGAGTGTCTTAAGTTATTATAAAATGCAATGTTCTTGTCAAAATGAGGGAAATAGCCATACTGATATTTACCACTTTCATTCATTTCTCCCTTTAAAAAATGCGCGCTATTCTTGATCAAAGTATCGATTTCACTATTTAAATCACTCACTTCTCGAAGTCCTTTAGTATATCCACGTTCATCTAGAACATGGACACTCGTATCTTCAATAAAATACCCCTTTGTATAAAATTTCAGAACTTGTTGACCTTCATACTGTTGATGAGAATAACGTTCCTTAATTCCTTTATACTTTTTTAAATAGTTATTAATATTATCTTCTGATAGAATAAATGACTTTTTATCTTTCGAAGGTCTAACAAAAGCATTTGCGTTAATCTCCTCAGATAAGAAAGCGTACTTCCAAGTGTTATCTAAAGATATACCATAATCCACATAGTTTCTTCTCGTACTAATCAAATCATCTTTAAGTGTATCAAAATCTACCTCTAGCACTTCTGTAACAAAATCAATCTTAACCCATTCAGCACGCTTACCAGATTTCTTTCGAAACTCTTGAGTCCATTTCAAAATATTTCTTTTAAGATTATTTTGTGACCTTAATACTTTAACGATCGCCTTTTGATTTTTGTTACCAATACTTACGAAAGAAACATTATGTTTAGGATATGACTTATGCATTTCAAGAATTCTATCTATGTCTTCACTTAAATTCATATTAATCCCCCAGCCTCTTTATTGCTTATATTATAGCAATAAAGTGGCTAAACCTATAAAGGTTTAGCCACTTTAAAATTCATTATTCCTTATTCTTTATCACTAGATTTTCTTCTTCTACCAAGCAAGAATATCGAGCCAATACCTGCTAATAATGTAGCAAGTAAAGTACTGTCATTAGTCTTCACTTCTCCAGTATCTGGAAGATTATCATCAGTTTTCTTATCTGATTTATCAACATCAGATGTTTGTTCTGATGAAACTTGTTCAGTATTAACTTCTGTATTAGATGTCGTACTTACATTAGTTAATCCAATTTCATTATTTACAATCGTATTTTCATTGCTAGTGTTTAACTCACTTTGTGGACCTTCAACACCATTTGAAGGATCTTCACTTGAGCCATTATTTCCTTCTTGATCAGCATCAGAGCTTAAACCGCTGTCGGAATCTGAGTCACTGTCTGAATCAGAGTCGCTGTCTGAGTCTGAGTCACTGTCGGAATCTGAGTCACTGTCTGAATCTGAGTCGCTGTCTGAATCAGAATCGCTGTCTGAATCAGAGTCACTATCTGAGTCTGAATCGCTATCGGAATCAGAGTCGCTGTCTGAGTCTGAGTCGCTATCGGAATCTGAGTCACTGTCTGAGTCAGAATCGCTGTCTGAGTCTGAGTCACTGTCGGAATCAGAATCGCTGTCTGAGTCTGAGTCGCTGTCGGACTCTGAGTAGCTATATGAATCAGAGTCTCAGTAAGAATCATAAAAACTATA
>NZ_JAJNIE010000024.1:0-13278 GCF_022387115.1 Mammaliicoccus sp. F-M27
TTCTGATTCTGAGTCACTTTCTGAGTCTGACTCACTTTCCGAGTCTGAGTCACTTTCCGAGTCTGAGTCATTTTCTGAGTCTGAGTCGCTTTCTGATGCTGATTCACTTGCGGAATCATCTTCTATAATAATTGAGTCCTCATCACCACTATTTGCAAGTAAATCAAGATCAATCAAACCACTACCAACAGCTGATTTAAAATTATATTCATGTCTGCCTGGTTCATCTGATTCAGGTAAGATACCACCTTCTGTTAGCTGGTTTAAATCTAATCTCAACGTATATGTAATACGAGAAGCAACACCTAATGTAACTAAACTAGGTGCTTGTCCATAAATAACTCCAGTGTTTGGATCAATATTTAGATTATTACCATTAATCGTACCTGTATTTCTAAAAACTCCTAAACCTCCGGGTAAATCATAATCTAATTTAACTGCATTACTAAAATTAGGGTCTGACATTAAAGCTAGAAATTGTGGAGGCAATTGGAAAGTAGGATATGTACTGCTTAATCCAACCGAAAGTAAAGGGCGTCCTTCTAATTTCAATTCTAATTGACCATTATTATGAGTAGCATTCAAATCCATATTTCCCAATAGATTTACATCTGCTAGAGCAGATATAGCTAAACTTGTTTGTCTAGCACTTGTTGTAGCAGTTCTTTGTGTATTAGTTATACCTTCTGTTTTATCTATTGTTTTACTTTTTGGTTCTTCGTTTTTAGTGTTTTCGTCTGTTGATTTATCATTAATTGTTTTCTCTTCTTGAGCTGATTCTTCTTTATCTGTAACTTGTTCTTCATCTGTAACTGTTTCTTCTTCATCTTTAGCTGGTGTTTCTTTTGCTGGTTGCTCTTCGTCTGTTGCCTCGTCATTTGTTGTATTTTCTTTGTCTGTAGCTGGTTCTTCTTTTTCTACATCTTCTGACGCTTCATCTGGTGCGTCTTCTTTATCAGGTACATCTTCCGAAACTTGTTCTTCATCTGGAACTGTTTCATCTTTAACTGGTGTTTCTTCTGCTGGTTGCTCTTCTTCTGTAGCAGGTTCTTCTTCGTCTGTTACTTCGTCATTTATTGTATTTTCTGCATCTTTAGCAGGCTCTTCTTTTTCTATATCTTCTGACGCTTCATCTGGTGCGTCTTCCGAAACTTGTTCTTCATTTGGGAGTGTTTTGCTATCTGTAGCTGCAGGTTCTTCATCTTTAACAGGTGTTTCGATTGGTGTTTCTTCTGTTGTTTGTTCAGCTTTTTCATCATTACTTGCTACAGTTTCTTCTGTTGGCTGTTCTAAAGATGGTTCTACTGATTCTTCTTTATTTGTTTCTGATGTTGTACTTTCTTGGGGTGTTTCAACATCAGTTGTGTTAGTTTCCTCAATTTGTGTGTTTTGTTCAATTGATTTTGAGGCTGGTTCTTCTTGTACAGTATTTAAGTTATTTTCTTGGGGTGTTGCTATTTCCTTATCTGCATCTTCTGATTCATTTGATGCACTATTTGAAATATTGAATGTTGTTTCCCGACTGTTTTCACTTGCTTCAACTGTGTTTACCCCCGCGTATAACGTTAAACCTATTAAAACTGATCCTGCTCCTACTGAAAATTTACGTATAGAGTATCGCATTTTTTTTCTCATCTCTTAACTCCTCCCAAATTATATAATTACATCTTAATATTACTACATTATTTTAATTTTGCACTATCTTTTTAATGTTGATAACTAATTATGTGCAACTTAGTTATTGTAATATAAATATTATAAATTGGAATAAAATAACATATAATAATAATTAATGGTTTATAGAGTACATTATGACACTTAAAAACCCTGTTGTTTCAGGATTTTAAAAGGTTATTTCCTTGTCATTACTATATAATTTACAAAAAAGACGTTTTAATTTTTAACAATATAAAAATCTAAAGTAAACTCACAAAACTAAATAAATAGTTCATTAGATTTTATGTAAATATAATAAATTTAAAAAGAAAAAAAGAAACAGGTAGCCTGTTTCTTTTTTTACTTATCTATAGTTCCAAATCTATTTTTCATATCAAAGATAAAATCTACCATGCTTTTTCTGTATGGAATAAACAAGCCTTCTTTCACCATATTATGTATTTCATTTTTAGTTGCACAATTCAATTCCCCAACTTCTTCTGAACTGGTCTTTGGCTTATAAATATAGCAATTATAGCTAGTATTAACAGTGACGATGCAAAAATAAGTGCACCATTGTAATTATCTGTATCTCCAATTAATATTCCTGCAAAGTAAGGCGCTATTACTTGTCCAAGACTGTAGATAAATGTTAATAACGCTACTAAATTTTTACCTGAAATTGCACTCATTAATTGGCCTCGTGACATAAATAGCGTCGTTAAACCTAAGAAAGTTCCTCCAAACAAACATGAACTGATAATTAAACTTACAGTATGATGTGAAAATACGGGTAATATGACACCTATAAATTGGAGTATAAATGCTAGATAGATTGCTTTAATAAACCCAATTTTATTTCCTAAAATAGACCATAATATACAAGATGGTATTGCCGCTAAACCTACAAACATCCAACTTAACGCAGCATATTCTTTCAGATTTGGAATAGATTCAACAATTGCCACTAAGAATGTACCTGTTACAATATATCCCGCACCTTCTAATAAATAAGCAATTGAGAAGAATACCATAAACCACTTTGTATATGCTTCACTTTTATTATTTACATTTAAGTTCTTGTTCTCTAAATTTATAGGTTCTTTAATATCTTTCATTAAGAAAATAACAACTGATCCCATCACTAAAGATGCGACACCTAATATGATCCATGTAGATGCCCATGTGTCGCTATCCGTATACAGTTGAACAAAGATACTGCTCGTAAATATCCCAATACCCACGCCACTATACAAGAACCCAGATAAATGAGACTTGCCACCTTTATTTAAAGATTCTAATACAACATTAGAAGCAAGCACAAATACAGTACCACTTGTAATACCGGCTACAAACCTTAAAATATTCCATGTTACAAAGTCATGCGTGAAACCCATCAACAACACAGAAATAATGTTTATTAATAAGTATATTTTTAAATCAATAACCTTACTTTTCATAATCAAGAAAGTCGGAATCATGGCACCGATTAAATAACCTAAATAATTAATCGTCGCCAATAGTCCAGCATCTTGATTGCTTAAATGCGTTGCTTTTTGCATGAAAGGTAAAACGGGCGTGTATGAAAATCGACCAATCGCCATAACGATAAAAAGTGATAACATACCTAATAATAGTTGTTTATAAGCTTTACTAGATGACAATTTACGCACCTCTTTTTCTCTATTAAATAATATTATCTACTTCTTGCTATATTTATACAATCCTAAATTGAATATCTTTTAAATTCCGGGTGTTCATACTGCCAACATATCACACGAAAAGATATGTCTATAAAGGAGTCTACGATTTTAAAATATAAAAAGATCTCTTCACTAGGCAATTGCCTAATGAAGAGATCTTTTATTTTGAGTTTAGGTATTTATGTCCCAGACTCCTAAATTGTTTTTTATTTTTTATAAATCTGCTATTTTAATAACTTGTTTACCAAAGTTATCACCTGTAAATAATTTACGGAATGCGTTTGGTATTTGGTCAAATCCTTCATCTACTGTTACTTCTGATTTAATTTTACCTTCTTGCACCCATTGCGCCAATTGTTCACTAGCTTCTTTAACATCTTCGTTAAATTGCGCAACTATAAAGCCTTGCATAAGTGCTTGGCTCTTGATAAGAACTTGCTGTATACGAGGACCAATATCTTCTCCTTTAAGATTATATGAAGAGATTGCACCACATACTGGAATTCGTGCAAATTTATTAAGGTGTTTAAATACTTCATCGGAAAGTTCTCCGCCTACATTTTCAAAATATACATCAATTCCGTTTGGTACTGCTTTTTCAAGTTCTTCAGCAAAATTATCTTTCTTATAATCTATACCTTCATCGAAACCTAATGTTTCCGTTAAATATTTCACTTTTTCTGAACCACCTGCTATACCAACTACATGAGCGCCTTTAAGTTTAGCAATTTGTCCAACTACTGATCCTACTGCTCCTGAAGCTGCTGAAACAACAACTGTTTCTCCTTCTTGAGGTTTACCAATTTTCAACAATCCTTGATAAGCAGTCATGCCTGGCATACCTAGTACACTTAAATATAGGTATAATGGCACTTCGTCAGATGCTATTTTAGTTACGTATTTTTGATTAATTGTAATATATTTTTGCCAAGGTAATATTCCCGTTACAATATCTCCTTCTTGCAATTCACTTGAGTTTGACTGAACGACTTCTGCAACAATATGTCCGTTAAAAGGTTTATCTATTTCATATGACTGTGTATAACTTTTTGAATCATTCATTCTACCTCTCATATAAGGATCTACCGATACATATATCGTTTTTAATAATACTTCGTCGTTATTTGGTTCTCTTACTTCTATATCTTCATATCTAAATACTTCATCTTGAGGAATACCTTCTGTTCTTTTAGCTAATACGATTTGTTCATTTTTCATGATTGTTCCTCCTCATTTATTATTAAAAATTTTTATATCCTTTTTCTTCACGATAGTAAATATTAGACTTGATATTTAAGTTAGTCAAACAGTCTGTTTAACCTTTAAATATTTCCTCATATTTAATTACTTTCCCTTAAACTTCACTAAATATTCAAAATAAGTACACATTAATTCCTTTTTAGAAATAAAATTACACTAATCTAATTATTTAAACATATAGAATTTTTAGATAAATCTATGTATAATTATCTGCCGGAGGTGCAACATGAATCAATTTTTCAAGAAGAAACAGTGGCTTTCTTCTCAATCAAATAAAAAACTTAAAAAAACACTCGGCGCATTTGATTTAACAATGCTTGGGGTCGGTGCTGTTGTAGGTAGTGGTATCTTTATTTTACCAGGTGAAATATCTTCAACTATTACAGGCCCAGGAATTATGATTTCATTTATTATTGCTGCAATTGGATGTGGTTTAGCAGCATTATGTTACTCAGAATTTTCATCAAAAATTCCTCAAGCAGGAAGCGCCTATACATATAGTTATTATGTTTTCGGTGAAGGTATCGCTTGGATATTAGGTTGGGCATTATTGTTAGAATATGGATTAGCAATAGCTGCTGTAGCTAGTGGTTGGTCTTCATATGTGATCAATTTATTATCCGGTATGGATATTCATTTAGTAAAAGCATTATCTGGATCATATGATCCTAGTAGCGGTCAATACTTCGATTTACTGTCTTTTTTAATTATTATAATCATCGGTGCATTATTAGTTAATGGCGTAAGAGAATCTACTCGAATTAATAATATTATGGTTATTATTAAAATTTTGGTGGTCTTATTATTTATTATCGTAGGTGTCTTCTATGTTAAACCTGAAAATTGGACGCCTTTCTTACCATTCGGTTTCAATGGCGTATTAACTGGTGCATCAATGGTATTTTTTGCTTACATTGGCTTTGATGCTGTATCATCAGCAGCTGAAGAAGTTAAAAATCCTCAAAAAAATATGCCAATAGGTATTATAAGTGCATTAACAATTTGTACAATCTTGTATATTATTGTTTCTGCTGTTCTAACTGGTGTTGTGCCGTATCAGCGATTAGAAGGCGTTGGCGCACCTGTAGCTTTTGCACTACAATCGATTAATCAAAATTGGATTGCAGGATTTTTATCATTAGGCGCGATAGTAGGTATGACAACAGTCATATTTGTGATGTCTTATGGTGGAACACGTTTAATATTTGCAATGAGCAGAGATGGATTATTGCCAAAAGTATTATCGAAAACAAATGAAAAACAAACGCCGGTACACAATACAATTATACTCACAATATCTATGGGCGTTGTGTCAGGTCTTGTACCTCTATCACAACTCGCTTCATTAATTAATATCGGAACATTGTTTGCTTTCTGTACAGTTTCAATAGGTGTATTGTTCCTAAGAAGAAATCATACACTTCCAACAGAAGGATTTAATGTGCCATTCTATCCTGTATTACCTCTAGTATCTTTTGGCATATGTTTATATCTTATGACAAACTTATCCCGTACAACATGGATAGCATTTATGATTTGGTTTATTTTAGGAATCATCGTTTACTTTTCTTATGGCATTAAACATTCGAAATTAAAAGCTGAATAAAAATATTAAAATTCCAAGCTTTCAAAATTTACAATTCTTTTTTATTCTGTCATGATGCATCTATAGTAATTAAAATTGATAGAGAGAAAGAGGTTATTTTATGATTATCATAAATGCTAAATTCCAAGTTCAAGCACAATCTGTTGAACAATATGAATCATTAGTTAAAGATTTAGTTGAAGCGTCAAGAAATGAAGCAGGCAACATCGGTTACGAACACTTTAAAGCTACAGAAAATGAAAACACTTATTTAATGTACGAAATATGGGAAAGCCAAGAAGCTATAGAGTCTCATAATAATAGTGAGCATTTCCAAACTTTCTTTAGCAGTGTCAAACCATTACTTGCTGGACCTTCTGATATTAAAGTGAGTTTAAGCAAAGAATAAATAAATTTTAAGCCGATAGAGAGCATTTGTCATGCTCATCTATCGGCTTTTTTATAGCTTTATATCATTATTTCCAAACGGGTTTATCTGAACCTCTTACCATTAACACTGTGTCATATTTACCAGGTGTTTCAGACATTTCGACTTGATCCGTTACACCTACGTATGTGCCTAAAGGTGTTTCCGCTTCAAATTGCTCAGGTGCAACGATGCGATGTTCCTCGTTACTATTAGATGCTTCTTGAGCATATGCTTTATCAAAGATACCTAAAGACATTAAATATGCTGAAACTTTACTTAATGAAACAGACACACTATAACTACCGCCTTCTACAGCTCTTCTTTCTAAAGCTTTAATTGTCCCTAATTCTAACAACCAAGAAATAACATAGTCATTCACAACTACGATTGGAGGTAGTTCAGGTTTCTCATCTGTTCCTTCTAAAGTCATGACGCCGGTCACGCTACCTGCAGTTTGATCAAATCCATTTCTATTAGCCCACGGACCTGTATGTCCATGTAAATTTACAGAAGCATGGATTATACCAGGATGTTGTTCAGCTAATTCTTGTGCTGTAAGTTGATATTCTTCCATAAATCCGTGTCTTTTATTTATAAAAAACACATCTGCATCATTTAATAATTCATCCAATTGAGCTCTATGAGAAGGTTGATGCTTAATATCTAAATAAGTTGAACGCATACCTACATTTGATGTTAAATACATTGTTTCAACTTCAAGCTCTGTTGGTCTCCATACATTTAATACATCCGCACCATGTAAAGCAAGTCCTCTACCTAATCCTGCACCAGCAATAACGTGCCCCATACCTAAAGCGCGTATACCACTTAATGGCTGTTCTGGGCTTTCTGTAAATGGTTTAGGATCAGATTCACCAACTTTTTTTATTTCAATAAGTTCTGATTCTGCAACATGCTTAAATTGTTCTTCTTCTATAAATTCTTCCAGTGAGCGCACGAGAGGCATCACGATTCCTTTTTTGGAACCTGCTTCTTCTAAATCATGCCCATTCCACTGCTTAATTGCTTCAGTAACCGCTTCTTTAGAGCCACGACAATTTAATAAATCCAATACATGTTCTTTCGCATTCGGGTATGGGTTTAAGGGCATTACCCATCTATTATCTTTCGTTTCATAAAAGCTAAACCTAAAGGGTGTATGAGGATCTTCTTGGCTTTTAGCCGGAAATCCATTTAAAGTTTCCCATTTACGCTCATAAAATGGAGATAGTCTTTTCACAGCTTTTCTTATATCGACATATATATCTTGGCCTTTTCCTCCTCTAACTTGCCATAGATGGGCTAATGCAACCGATTTAGCTGCTAGCCCTAAACCTGCTAATCCTGCAATTCTTAAAGTACTTGGCATAATCGGATCTTTACCGTAAAAAGTCACTTTCCCACCACTATCAGCAGTTGAATAACCTACTGAATTAAGAATTTCTTCTAAGGCAGCATTCAAATCAAAAGTATCATGATTTAATCTATTATGTTTATTATTTAACAAAGTTTCTTTTAAATCTTTGGAATCTTGTTTCATTATTTTCTCCTCCTTAACGTATGAACACTGTCCATTATAAAAACGTTCGACATTGAAAAACAATATGTGTAACATAATAAATACAACACATTCCTCATTTGTGTTGCATATATCAAAAGGATGAAAATAATGAATCATAAACGTAAAAATTCAAAAAACAAAATACAATCTGCTTTATTGAATTGTCTTAACACAACTCGTCTTGAATCTATAACTGTTAAACAACTGTGTGAGCATGCAGAAATTAACCGTTCTACGTTTTACAGACATTACCCATCAATAGAAGCATTAGCAGAACAAACAATAACAAGTCACTTTCAATTACTCTTTGGAGAACCTTATACCTTTTATTTAAAGCATCATAGCATTAGCGAATCACAATTTTACATCGCCAATAATATTTTTAGTCATATATCACACTATGCTTATTTTTATAAAACGATGTTCAATTACTATTCGGACTTTTATATACTACTCAAAAATCATATACAACAAAGATATATCATTTTCTTCGAAGACACAGGCGCTGAAAACGACATGTTGTTAGAAAAAGAAATAGTAGCAGAATACATTGCTTCAGCATATAGTGGGATGATACAAGGATGGATTAACCAATCATTCCGTACCTCCCCTGAAGAAATGGCGCAAAGACTCATCTTGTTAAACTCAACAGGACCCATTAAATTATTAATAGACGCTGAAAAAAAGAGAGATAGAAGGTAAAAAAGCCAAGGCATCACACGCCTTGGCTTCAGACTGTCAACAAAGTCACTTAAAGTGAACTTGTTGGCTTTTTTTAGTAAACGGTATGATATGTTTTAAAATCTTACGATTTTGAAAGTGCATGCTTGCCTAGGGGTATGGCTCGAGCCTGTAGTCTCTCACTCATACTATTCCCCCGGGCGTCCGCACTTTGCAAAATCGTGGAGAATAGTATAAAGAATTATTGCTATTTATCATGTGGGCCTTCACTTGATAAATTCAACGGCTCTATTTATCATGTGGAGCCTGACTTGATAAATTCAACGGCTCTATTTATCATGTGGAGCCTGACTTGATAAATTCAACAGCTCTATTTATCATGTGAGCCCTGACTTGATAAATTCAACGGCTCTATTTATCATGTGGACCTCGACTTGATAAATTCAATGGCTCTATTTATCATGTGGATCTTCACTTGATAAATTCAATGGCTCTATTTATCATGTGGAGCCTGACTTGATAAATTCAACGGCTCTATTTATCATGTGAGCCCTGACTTGATAAATTCTAAATAAAATTCCATCTATTTTATAATATAATTTGCTAATATTTGGTATTTTTTTATTGCTGACTCCTGCGGGAACAGCATGATTCGAAGACTACAGGCTGAGAACATGCCCGCGGAAAGCATGCGCATAAAAAAATGCCGGCAAAGTTTAAGACTTTGCCGACACACTGAAGCCAAGGCATCACACGCCTTGGCTTTTTATCTACATAAATTCTGAAATTGTTTCAATTATTAAGTATACATTGAGTACGCTCAGTACGATTGCTAATACCCACGCTAAGATACTCATCCATGTTCTATTTACAAATGTCTCACCCATTATTTTCGGATTATTTGTTGCCATAATAAGCGGAATGATACTAAATGGTAAAGCTAAACTTAAGAACACTTGTGTAAATATTAACAAATCTTCAATTTTAGTTTCGCTAGATCCATATAACCATAAACAGAGAAACACAGGAATTACAGCAATGATTCTTGTGATCACTCTTCGTAACCATGGTTTTAATTTAATTTTCAAAAATCCTTCCATAACAATCTGGCCTGATAACGTTCCAGTAATGGTTGAATTTTGACCGGATGCTAATAATGCGATGGCAAATAATGTACTCATTAATGCGCCACCTACTGCACCACCAACATGTGAATGGCTTAATGCATCGTATAAATCAAAGAATCTCCCTAGTGCTTCATGACTTCCGAAAAATAATGCAGCACCTAGCACTAATATTAAACAGTTAATAACAAAAGCTATTGATAATTGTATATTGGAGTCGATCGTAGCATATTTAATTGCGCTTTTTTTACCTTTATCTGTTCTTTCGTAATTTCTTGATTGCACGATAGATGAATGTAAATATAAATTGTGAGGCATAATAGTCGCACCGATAATACCTAATGCAATATATAAAGCACCTTTATTTGTTACGATTTCTGAACTAGGTATAAAGCCTGCAAATAATGAACTTGTTTCAGGTGAAGACAAGTACACTTCAAACATAAATATAACAAGTACCGTAAATATAAGCACACCAACAATGGCTTCTATTTTTCGAAAACCGAGTTTAATAATCATAAGTAACAGTAGAACATCTAATACTGTTATTGTCACACCTAGTACTAAGGGTATATTAAATAGTAAATTCAATGCGATTGCACTACCAATCACTTCAGCAATGTCCGTAGCCATTATAGCTAATTCAGCTAATACCCATGAAAATATACCTAAACTTTTATTTGTCATATGCTCTGTTACTTGAGCTAAATCCATGCCACTCGCAATACCTAATCTCGCACACATACTTTGTAATAACATAGCAGAAAGACTAGAAATGAGAATGACAAATAATAATATATATCCATACTGTGCTCCTCCAGCCATTGAAGTAATCCAATTACCTGGATCCATATATCCAACAGCCACAAGCAAACCTGGCCCTAAATACATTAGGAATTTTCTAAAAGCATTTGCTTCTGCATCAAAAGAGACAGTACTATTGATTTCTTCTAAACTTTTTCCCATTTCGAACACCTCTTATACCAAGAGGATAAACCCATTTCTTTATTTTGTAAATATTTTTATTAGGTATACCTAAACTTTTTTAATTATAAAAAATCTATTGCCCATTTTGTTTAAGGCAATAGATTAAAATTTTATACAGTTTCTTCTTTTACTAATGGATTATCTGGTTTAATAAAGAACCACATGATGATGGCGAATACTACTGGAACCATCATTAATTGTAACGTCCATGTCCAACCAATTTTGTCTGCTAAGAAACCAGCTAATATCGGACTTAATAATGCTCCAATATTACCCCATAAGTTCATCCATCCTGAAACAGTACCCGCAAAGTTACGA
The DNA here is from genome assembly GCF_022387115.1 of Mammaliicoccus sp. F-M27. Lineage (NCBI taxonomy): Bacteria > Bacillati > Bacillota > Bacilli > Caryophanales > Staphylococcaceae > Mammaliicoccus > Mammaliicoccus sp. F-M27. Next base: position 11,306 of record NZ_JAJNIE010000024.1, read on the forward strand.
CCTAAGTCTGTAGCTGTTGCCCAACTCATTCCCATTGATAAACCGACTCCACCAAGACAAAGTGATAACCAGAAGATAGTCATATATAACTGACTCGTAGCTAACGCAAAGTACAGTGATATACAGAACACGACGAATCCAGTAATTGCGATAAAACCACGTGCGACGAATTTAGATTTACCACTTGATAAAATTTTATCTGAAATTGTTCCACCTAACATGATTAGTATAAACATCGCTAACCAAGGTGCACCAGCAATAAATCCCATTTTTTTAAATTCTACATGATGCTCTTCGTGAATATATGTAGGTAACCAAATTAAAAATAATGTAATGATAAACTGTACTACAAAGTATTGTGCGGCAATGGCATAAAAGCTAAAGCGACTAAAGAATAATTTCCAAGGTGCAGTTGTTTTTTCAGTATCAACTACATCTCGCGTTTGCATAATGAATTGTTTCTCTGCTTCATTGACCATTTTATGTTGTTCTGGTAAATCTTTCGCAATTATAGCCCATAAAATAGCGATAACAACACCTATTAAACCAAAGATATAGAATACTGCTTCCCAACCAAAAGATGTCATAATCGCAATTGTAACGATTGGCGCAATAACAGGACCAAAGTAAGACCCAGCTAATAGTGCAGAAGAAGCACGACCTTTTTCGTTCTTATTAAACCAATAACTATTAAAAACAGCATTTGATGGGTACATTGGTGCTTCACCTACACCAAATAAGAAACGCACGAAATATAGAAAACCGTGGTTTTTAACAATACCCGTTAAAATTGTGAAGGCACTCCACCATAATAATGCGATTGTCAGCATCTTTTTAGGTCCGAATTTCTCTGCAAGCATCCCCGAAGGAACTTGCATCAACGCATACCCTAATGAAAAGAATGACGCTAAAAGACCAAATTGTGTTTTGTTCATGTTCAAATCTTCCATCATTGGTCCTGCGATAATCGAAATATTTGAGCGATCCATATATGCAATAATACCTATAATAAAGAAGACGACGGCAAAATACCATCTTATATTTGTTCTTTTTTGTTTCATAAATATCCAACTTTCTTAATTAATTTTCCTTAAAATTCATGCGGTCATATGATGACTTAATGATTAATAAGTTGAATATAGCATAATTAGGAAACGCTTACAATATAAAATTAAAAATATTATTATGTTATAAATTGTGAATAAATACACAATAATAATTAAGATGTTACGTTCGATAATCAATTCGATTATTTTGGTTAACGTAGCGTATTAAGGGTAGTGTATTATTACAACATATATCATGACAGTCAGGCAAAATAAACGTTATATCAAATAAAGGGAGTGGAGAGAATGAAAAAAGTTTATCAATTAATAGGGATCGGTGCATTAACAACAAGCTTATTACTTGGCATAACAACTGTTGAAAATACAGATCATGCAATTGCAGCTCAATCAGAGTCTGAAACAACACCATGGTATAACTATGATGGCTACACATACAATAATCCCAACTTCGTATTAGATCATTCTTTTGTAGAAGCACTGTACGCAGATAACGTTACAATTAATGGATATCAAACAGAAGCTGACGCTAAGACTGGCACAGGTGGAGAATCCATAACTGTCTATGATACAAAAATCTTAAAAGATAAAAACGGTAAAGTCGGCACGATCATGTTTGATGTTAAATCAGGTGTCGTTACTCAACAAGCATTCAAAAAAGCTCATAAAGAGACAATGATTGTTGATGAAGGAGATCAATTTTTAAAGTACGGTACATTGAATCAATATTATCTCGCATCGTTTGATGAAAATGGTTATTTAGTGCATATGGAAATTGGTGTCATACCTCAATAATTCAAAAAAACCATCACATAACATTGCACTAACCCCATGATGTGGGAGTAAAATAAAAACACTTTCGTTGAATTCATATTAAAATGAATTTATACGGAGGTGTTTTTTCTATGA
>NZ_JAJNIE010000025.1:0-10509 GCF_022387115.1 Mammaliicoccus sp. F-M27
TTGGTAGGGGGACTTAGATTATCAATAGGTAATTGAACGCTTTTATATTGTATACGCAGTAAACTATGTATACGCAGTAAACTATGTATACGCAGTAAACTATGTATACACCGTTTACAGAGTATACATAGTTTATCACCTTATTCCTCTAGTTTGCTTTTTCTTGTTTTCTCTATCAAATTCTTTCTTGAAACTACTATCTAATCCCTTTTCTCTTGAGATATTAGATATGTTGTCAGCTAACTCTTTAAATACTTCTTTAAAGGCTTTAAAATCGCTTATACGGTCTTTTAAGAATCTTTTAGTAGATTGGTATATTAACTTAATTTCTTCTTTTAAATCGCCAATCTGGCTCTTTAAAGAAGTGTTTTCTTCATATAAATTATTATATCTTTTAACAAGATCATTATAATCATCAATATCTTTATCATTTTTATCTATCTGATCTTTTAATTCATTTTTTAGCTCTTTGTTTTCCTGGTAAACATCAGTTTCTAAAATAGCTTCTAATTTTCCTTCTGCTTGTTTTCCTTTATTGACTTCTTGCCTTAATTTTAAATAGTCTTTTTCAGATAAAACTATGTTGCCAGTCCATTGTCTAACTGTTTTAGTTTTAGTTATTCCAAATAGAGATTTCTCATCAGTTTCAATCTCCACATCTTCCATTTCTTTTATTGGTGTTATATCAATTTCTTTATCAATTTTATTTTCTTTTGTATAGGCCATTAATTCATCTTTTTTTATTTGTAATTCTTTTTTTATTTCTCTTTCTTCTTCTTTTATTTTTTTAAATTCTGGAACAGTTAAATTTTTTCTTTCAGATCCTTTTTGTCCTCTTTCAATTTCAAATTGAAAATCTTGTAAGTACTTAGGCAATTCTTCTTGAACATCACGAAGAGCTTGTCGATTAAAAACTCTCTTAGCACTTAATTTATTATCTTTATCAAAGGGAACAATACCCATATGCATATGTGGAGTGCTTTCATCTAAATGAACAGTTGCATATCGAATATTTTTCTCTCCAAATTTTTCAGCAAAATAATCTTTTGACCTTTCAAAAAAATTCTCTATTTCACTTTCAGTTAGATTATCAAAAAAATCTTTATCACTTGAAATAATCCATTCATTAACTAAAACTGCATCTTTTCTAACTGCCCTTGTCGTTGATTTATTTTCATTAATAAAATTTTCAATATCAGTTTTATAATTTTGAGTACGATCTACTAAATCATAATTCAGTTTTGAAAGAGAAGTATCGATATCAGGATTTGAATGATTTTTTGTTTTTCTTTGATTATGGTTTCCAATTCCTACTAAATTTTCAGCTTTCATTTTTTGCATTCTAGCAACAATCATTGACATAAAAAACAACCCCTTTCTTGCTTTGTACGGACACACCTTCCAAGTAAAGTATAACCCACTATACTTATTTACTACGTTTCATAAGTCATTAATGCGTGTGCTCTGCGAGGCTAGTTTTTGTGCAAGCACAAAAAATGGACTGAACAAGTCAGCCCATAAATTCAAAACCTAAACCCAAGCAACCAAAAATGTGGTTGCTAATAAAATTAATTCTCATAATTATTACGAATAAAATTCTCAATATTTTTTTCGTAATTTGGATAGTTATAATTTCCTAAACAACTTACTTTATTTGAATAATATTTAAATAATTCACAACAAAGCTTAAAAGATTGGTATGTCTTTCTATATCCATTCATCTCAAAAGTAGCTAAAAACATATTGAATTCTTTATCAGTTAAATATTTGTTTATAAACTTATAATTCTTTCCTAAACTAAAATCAAAACCCCTATTAAAGCCAATATACCAAGAAATCATTCTTAATAATTCAGGACGTAAAATATTATTGAAATGATCTAAAGCAAATAATATTTCTCTTCTAAAAACACCCTTTGCTACATACGTTGAGACACTCCAAAACTCATTACAGCAATCATAAAATTCTCGTTCTGTTGGTTTTTTTAACCAATAATTTGAGTCATCTGGAACAATTTCTTGAATTACTAAATTATCTTTATCAACTAAAATTTTTACAAGACCATCAGAATCACTAAAATAACGATTTAAATCTTTTAAATTAATTAATGTAATATCCATTTTTATGCCATCTTTAAAATACATTATATAACTGTAACCATAATCTAAATCAGGTGGGAATAATTCCATATCTTCTGGTTTCTGTATAAACAATAATTCTCCAAATAAACTTAACCAACTTTCTTCATGTGTGAAACACTCAATATCTGATACGAAAAAAGCAAAATCATAATCTTGAAACTTATCTTTTTTTATATTTTCATTAGTTCTTGAACCCTCGAGAGCAATAATTTTTACATTGCTTCGTTGATAAGCAAATTCAGAAACTAAATTTAAAATTTCTTTTTCAGTCCTCATTGTTTTTTCACTCCCAAAATCTAAATTCACGCTGCCAAAAATCAATCTGCTTTTGCAATTGTTTTTCGTTTTCTCGTAAAGTCAATTTCATTATTTCAGTTAAATCAATTGGAGATATTTCTTTGATTATTTTTTTATATTTATATTTAGTTCTCTTATTCAATTCTCCCCATTTGCCTTCTTCATGAATTAACATGTAAACCATTGCTTGTTCATTTAATTTTTCTGGCGAAGTCCAATCTGGTTTCAAGATATGTAAATCATTAAAACAATCATTCCAATAATCCACCATATCTCTTTTAAGTTCAATTTCTACACGCCATAAGTGTTCAGACATAACTTCAACATCTGCATTGTCTTTACGTTCTTGCTTTTTATTGTAAATTCTAATAAATCTATTGCTATCTCTCACACCAAAATACTTTGTTTCTGGTTTACCATTGCGACCGTAAAAAATAGTTTTCTTACCTGCTAATAACTTGGTAAAAAGCACCCGACGATTACAGATAGAGAAATACATGGATAGCTTTACAGACAAAGAACTATCCTTAATGGAATCTTTAGCCAGCGGTATCAACGAAGCAAGAAACATCGAAGACTAATTAAAAGAATCCATACATAACGGAAAGAGCCGATAAAATGAGATTGTATTAATCTCATTTTATCGGCTCTGCGTCTTTGCGTCTGGCTCTGTAATCACAGTTACTTTGAACTGCTTTATTTCAATTAAATTTTCTTGTCTGCATTTCGGACAATAGAGGGGGAATTTTTTTAATTCAGTATCTTCCCTTATCTTTAATCGTGTTTTATTTCCACATACAGGACACAATATCCACTTGTAGTTTATAATAACTATCTCCTCCTTTACACTTTAATTCAAATCTTTATTAAAAAATATTTCATCTTATTTAACAAGAAACCATATTTATATAACAACATAAAATACACTAAGTTATTTTATTGAACATATATCGTACTTTATCTATCCGACTATTTGGACGACGGGGCTGGCAAACAGGTTCGCCAGTGGTAACCTGATATCCTTTTAGCTCTGCTAAACAAACACTAAGCCCATTTGTAAAAAAAGTTAAATCATTGCGATAATCTTGAATACATCGAGCAGGAATTTCTCCAATAATAATGACCTCATTATTTTTCAGTTGAGTATTTACGATATTTGCACAATATTTGGGAGCATCGTTATATGCCCGTGAAAGATATTCCTGTGGTGCATAAACTTTAAAACTAAGATATGGCTCTAACAATTCTGTTCCAGCTTTTCTAAAGGCTTGCTCCAGTACAATAGGAGTAAGCATCCGAAAATCTGCTGGAGTACTAACAGGGCTATAGTATAAACCGTACTTAAAACAGATTTTACAATCCGTCACATTCCAACCATATAATCCTTGTTCGCAACCATAGCGTATCCCTTCCATAACTGCATTTTGAAATGATTGATTTAAGTATCCAAGAGAAACCGAGCTCTCATACTGCATTCCACTTCCCAACGGAAGCGGTGATACAGATAAACCAATGGAAGCCCAGAAAGGATTTGGCGGCACTTCGATGTGAATGGTATATTCTGCATTTTTTAACGGTCTCTCCATATAAATGACTGTAGGCTCTTTTAGTTCTATCTCCACATGATACTTTTCTTGCAACAGTGCACTAATCACTTCCATTTGTACTTTCCCTAAGAAAGAAAGTATAATTTCATGTGTCGTAGAATCCACGTAATATCGTAGAAGCGGATCACTATCTGAGATTTCCAAAAGGGCATCAAGCAACATTTCTCTCTGTTCAGGTTTACTCGGTTCAACAGTTGTTTGTAGTAGAGGGTGCGGATTTTCAATCTTTTTTCTCTGTGGCAATAGTTTTGTATCTCCAAGAACACTATTTAACTTCAAAAACTCATTTTGCAAAATAACAATTTCTCCAGAATAAGCTCTATCAATCTTACATAATTCACCATTTATTGAAGTATACATTTCTGTAACTTTTATTTTTTCTTTTTCTGATACTCTAACCGAATCTCGTAAATGTAGTACTCCACTATAAAGGCGTATATATGCAAGACGTTGTCTTTTTTTTGTATATTCAATTTTGAAAACATTTCCGCAAAGTTCAGACGGACCTCGATGTGTTGATGAATAAAATTTATTAGTAATAACTTCTATAAGGTTATCAATCCCTATATTACTTTTTGCACTTCCATGATAAAGAGGGAACAGAGAACAATTCTGAAATCTTATGCTTTCCTCTTGTTCGAGTTCCAATGCTTCTAATGATTTACCGGACATATATTTCTCTAAAAGGTCATCGTTTCCCTCTATTACCGTATCCCATTGTTCAGATTCGGTAAAGTTCGTCACACACATATTAGGATACAGTTCTACCTTCTGTTTGATTACAATTTCGGCAGAAAGTTTCTCTTTAATATCCTGATAAACCGTTGATAAATCAATTCCATTTTGGTCAATCTTATTGATAAAAAAGATTGTGGGAATCCCCATTTTCCTAAGTGCATGAAATAATATACGAGTTTGTGCTTGTACGCCATCTTTTGCAGAAATCAGTAGAATTGCCCCATCTAAAACTGATAATGAACGATATACTTCTGCTAAGAAATCCATATGTCCTGGCGTGTCTATGATGTTCACCTTCGTATTTTCCCACTGAAAAGAGGTTATTCCTGTCTGAATTGTAATTCCTCTCTGACGTTCTAAAAGCGTATTATCCGTCCTCGTTGTACCTTTGTCCACGATTCCTAATTCTGTAATCGCTCCACTGTTATATAATAAGCTTTCTGTTAAGGTAGTTTTTCCTGCATCAACATGAGCTAAAACTCCAATATTAATAATTTTCATGTGATTTTCCTCCATTCAAAAACCCAAAAGGGCATAAAAATCCCAGTGATAAATACTTTTATCACTGGGATTTTTATGCATAACCATAGGTATACAAAGCATACAGATATTCTCTGGATACTTTAGAATCACATGATAAAGGTATTCTTAAACTGGGTACAAAAAACTAAGCCCTCCTAAAAAAGGACATCTAATTATTTGTTCCCGCTATCAAATTGACAGTTTATTTAAGAATACCTTGCCGCATATTTATTAACTCCTTTTAAATAGTCACTTAAATAATAGCACGTAAGAGCATATTTGTAAAGGAATCTCCAATTTTTTATCAAAGAGAGTACGTGATTACAAAATAGCTGTAATAATGTACCAATATTTGTTATTCGGTGCATCTTCCAAGTAAAGTATAACACACTATACCTTACCTTCGTAAGGTGTGTGCTCTGCGAGGCTAAAAGCGTTCGGCTTACAGCCGAGACAAGTGGGAAACCGTCCACTTGTAAAAGCGTGAAGTGCGTCGGCTGATTGGTCAGCCGATCAACCTTCTTTTCGCTGGACGTTGTCCGTGTTCGCTCCAAAAGTTTGGTTGATCTTCATGCGGCCTCGTTGGCTCGGCGCGTGAAAGACAACAGTGCATAAAAAAGCCCCCTTCGACTAACGTCAGGGGGCGAGTTTTTTATTTCAAGAATTAAACCAACGGCTAAAGAAGCCTTTTTTCGCTTCTTTTTCCTCAAAAGCTTCTAATTTCTTTTCAGTTTCTTTGGTTTCTTCTAGTTGGAGGTGTTGTATTTGCTGATTGGTTTGTAAAGTTAATTGTTGCTGCTGATCGAGTAACTTTTGCATCTGTTCAATTTGTTCATCTTTTTTAGCTAATTGTCCTTCTAAAATCTCAATCATCTTGATATCACTTTTGCTATCACTGCTATCAGATGTGCTATCAAAGATAGCATCAAGAATAAATTGATTCATTGAAACATCTTTTTCTTGTGCCAATTTCTTAACCTGATCTCTCTCAGTATCAGTGGTTCTTATGATTATTTGTACACGATTTCCTGTCAAACATCCCACCATCCTAGTAATAATTAGTGATATCGCCGTGCTATCTACAAGATATCACACTGATATCTTGATAGAAACTATTTATGAAAAAAATTTCACAACTACAATTAAAGTATACATATAGCAGTGTCATTCATTAGTCTTCATTTAATTTTTGATATTTTTTCATAAGTTCAGCCACACATTCAGACTCTGTCATAGTACGCCAATCAAATTCATAAGCCTCCATGACTACTTTCTCCTTTTTCATACCCTCGTCCTTTCCACGTTTTAGAAAAACTTTTTGCAGCTTGTCTCTGTTTTACATGTTCTAACATCTTTTCACCTCATATAATTTCTAATATTAAAGTTTTAGACTTCCATAAAGATCATTAATATCGTCTTGCTGTATGCCTAAATAGCGTTTAGTGACCGTTAAATTACTGTGATTTAATGTTTCCATAATAATTGCTGGATTAAAACCTTTTTTCCATGCGTGATAGCCCCAAGTTTTTCTTAGGCTATGTGTACCGACATTATCTTTAATGCCGACAGCTATCGCTGCATTTTTCAAAATATTCAAGGCTTGCTGCCGAGAGAGGGGCTTCTGGGCTCCTTCTCGCGACTGAAAGAGGTAGTCGTCCATGGAATAGCCGTCTAAGCTCCCTAGAAGTTCTTCTAGTGCCCGTTGACTGGGCTTATTGAGCTGAATTCGGCGTTCTTTCTTGGTTTTTCCTTCTAAAAGCCGAATTTCTTTAAACTTTCCGTTTTCATCGACAACATCGCGCCATGCTAACGCTAGTAAATCGGTAATGCGTAAAGCAACATTTATTCCGACCACAAATAAGGCATGATCGCGTAAGCTTTTCCCTTTTAGATAACTTTTCATCGTTTGAATTTTCTGTTCATCGCGAATCGGATCGACACTAATCATCTGCTTTCCTCTTTTCTCTCGATTTTACATAAGATTAGTATACCAAACACTAAGACAAACTGAAATGTTGGCATAAAAAAAGGCGCAAGCGAAAAAGCTGCTTGCGCCTTGCTGTAAAAGCATTTTGGTTCTTTTGTTGAGTTTGTCATACTTAGCATTTTGACAAACTCATAAAAACAATCTTTCTATACTTTCTATTTTGAAATATCTTCAACAAATGCTATTTTATTACCGTCTGGATCTATTACTTCGAACATCTTAATAATTTCTGGATATTCAATAACTTCGCTATGTTCTATATCATTCTTATCACACAAGTTACTTTGCATTTCGATATTATTTACACTAATAATAACAGTTGCTTTACCTATTCGGTCTGGATTAGTGGTATCAACGGTTACCTGTATCCACCCATTCTCTGAAATCTGCCATTCAGCTACACCTTCCATCGGAACAAAATCCGCATCACGTCCTAGTAACTTTTTGTACCACTCGAGAGCTTTTTCTTGGTCGTTGACTTGCAAAACTGCAAATACACTATTCATATTTGACTTTGACATAAAATCTCCTTCTTTCTTTTTTGGGTCTGAGATAACTTGAATCTTTTTTAGCTAAACTAGTTTATTTATTAATTATACCCTAACTTTGGAATCATTAATTTAATATAATTAGCTATTATTTCTCAGTTTGTCTAAATTCTTAATGTGACAAACTCAGTTTCTGCTTTATAAATACATGAAATTACATAGAATAATGTATCTAGAATCTTTAGATAATAAGGTTATTTTTTCATTTTTTGATATTTTAAATTATGTATCTTCAAATCCTTTTGGAGCTCTATTTCAACAGAGCTCGTTGGTCCATTTTCTTCAGGAGCTTCTACATATAAAAGTTTATTAAATCCTACAGAAAGCCAAAATTTCAAACCCAAATAATTTGAACCAGAAACTAGTAATTCAGACGTTAAAAAACCTTTATCCAAATATTGTTTATCTAATGTTTGAATAGCTAATTTTCCTAAACCGAGCTTTCTATGTTTTTCCCTAATATACAGGTGTAAAATATAGATATTAGTTTTTGACTCTTCCCATACCCACAGATAGCCAATTAATTGATCCAAATAATAAATGCTCAAGCATTTTGTTAACTCTTTTGGAATACTTGGAATTATTGTTTGGATATCTATCAAAGGCGGTAAAGGGTCTCTACCCTCTACCTGATTAAAATAAGGCCTGGCTTCTTCAAAAATATTATTTAGTTCTTGCTGTTCTTTTTTTATTGAACTAGAAAGTCTGATTATATTCATACTGTTTTCCTTTCTCATTAATACATGAATTTGGATAAAATCGTGTATGAAGAACCTTATTAGATTAAGGTTCTTTTTTGTGTTCCCCTTGAAATACACGATTATGCTTGAATGGGAAGGTTACCAGGTATTAATTTTCCTCTCTTTTCGCGTGTATTCGAGCTAGTCTTTCTTTCATTTCGTCCTGTATTTCTTTAGAAAGCATGGTTTCCTTCGGTTGAACATAGTCCTTTTTTGCCCAATCAGGAAGGTTTTCCTTACGAACCGTTTTACCTGAACGATTAGGTTTCTTATCGTATTTTCCGTCTACCCATTCCTCTTTATTTTTCTTTTTACCTTTTGATATGTATTTTCTCATTTTAAAAACCTCCTTTATTTAATATATTTATATACTGTAGTTCTACTAATATTTAAAGCTCTAGCTATTTCAGTTGGAGAATGATCAGGATTATCTTCTAAATATTCCCTAACAAGACTCTCTTTTGAAGGTCTACCTACTTCTACTTCTCCCATCTCTTTAAGTAATTCTAATTGTCCTCTTGCAAGTTTTAAATGTTGATCTTGTTTTCTATAATTTCTTTTATTTTTTTCAATCGAAATATCAGTTAACTTTACAATATCATCAATCGTAAAATTATAATATTGTCTGTCATAGGTTTCTAAAGCTGATTTAATATCATCTTCTTCTAAAGGATTAGAATGTTCTATTTCCTTTAATTCATCAAAAATTTTATACATATCTTCTCGAACTTCACTTTTTGGAATATTACACTTTACAGCATAAATTGCCATACACATTAAATAAAAATAACGATGTCCACCTTTAACTTTATAAGACTGTCTTAACCACCAATCATAAAGATCTCTCTTTATATCCCATCTTTTAGCTCTCTTATCTCCTTGAACAATTACTCTCTCATACCACTCAGGAAACTTCTCTTCTGCTTCTTCTAAACTATATTGAGTTGGTCTAAATCGCTTATTTATATCTACTCTATTTTTTTCTTCATCTGCATAAGAATTAATATAATCTAAAGTAACTCTCTCTCCAGTTTTAAAAGCCTTTACTGGTAAGTCATATTTATCATTTCTAGAACCAACCATTCTAAAACCTTGATTGATTGACTGATACTGTATCTGTTTTTCTTGAGAAGTTGCCTTATACTCCCACATTTTAAAGGTTAAATCATACTTTAACTGCTTCATTTGAAGCTTAATATTTGGATATAAAACAATAGGTTCTTTAAATACATAGTAAATATGGAGACCTGTACCACTCATTACAATAAAAGTCGGCTGAGGAAGCGTTCTAAGCCCTGGTTTTTTACCTATTCTTGAAAATAAATTCGTTAATTCATTTTTACCTACTGCATCAAGGTCAAAAACCAAAGCATTCATCTGTTGAGCATACTCTAACCGATTTACACGACCTCTATAAGCTAAGCCTGAACATAAAGTCATAGGATTATTCTCTACATAATCTTTATAATCTTCTTTCCAGGTATCATTAAGCATTATTCTTCTTCTTAACTTTCTTTCTGTACCTTCATCTTTAGGATCCTTATATAAATAAATAGCATTAGGTTTAGAATAATCTCCCGACATTTCTCCTTCATCTTGATTATTAGGAAATATATATTTATAAAATTCTTCCCCTTCTATTTCTTGGTAATGAAAAGCTAATAGCTCTTCTACTTCCCTATAATTCTTCTTCTTATTCTTTATATTATTACTCATATAAATCACCCCTTTTAAAACAATACCCCTAAAGACTACTAGGGGGACTTAGATTATCAATAGATAATTGAACACTTTTAGTATATCACATAAATCACTCTTTTAAAACCATACCCTAAAGATTGGTAGGGGGACTTAGATTATCAATAGGTAATTGAACGCTTTTATATTGTATACGCAGTAAACTATGTATACGCAGTAAACTATGTATAC
>NZ_JAJNIE010000026.1:0-8389 GCF_022387115.1 Mammaliicoccus sp. F-M27
GAATACAAGTGCTATGGGCTGTCAGCCCATAGCACTTGTATTCTGGTTTGCGTTTGCGAACGCCTTCTGATTTTGTTTTACTTTCGGTTTGCGTTTGCGAACTTATATTATTCGTCTTGAACATTTTTCTGCATATAATTTATATTATTAATTTTTTCATCATATCCTTCGGATATTTTTAGTATAATTCTTATTATTTATAGTTCGTTTATGCGAACAATATCATTGTTATAATTCGCCTTTAAATGGTATATATAGCCCCTTTTTATTTTCTAGGTATTTGATATCCTAAACAGTATGAAATAGCGCTCATATAGGCTTAAAATGGCTTTAAAGGTTATTTCACACCTATTTTTTTGCATAAAAAAAACGCTAGTTTTATCAACTAACGCTTTCTGTCTTCGTGGCCATGATAATTATTAGGCGTTCCACCCAATTCGTGGTAACGTTCGTACATATATTCCGATAAATCATCGTATGCTGCTTTAAGTCTATCGTACGCGTTCTGCGTCCCTCTATACTCTCGTCCTTCTAGCAAAGCCCTTCTCATGTAAGCTATGGCTTTAGCAAAGTTTAAATTTAACTCGTGACCCCTGCTATTACGGTAATTAGATTGCCAATATTCTAAGTTCGAACTTTTTATAGGTACGAATATATCAAGTAAGCTTTGAGGATCTGGACGTTCACCTCGTTCTCCGTCTATATCAGGCAATACCTCTTCTAAATCTTGATATTCTTGTACATATCCCTCGTCATACAATAGATCTGCCACTCGCTCAAATGCATTGAGTACATCTTCGCCAGCTTCACAAGACTCTCTATATTCTTTAAAAGACTTTAGGTACTCGCTTTCTGCTTCTGACAACATTTTAACGATGTGAGAAGCGGAATTATTGCCTTTCGTTTCGCTTACTAAAAACGTAAATTCTTCGATATTTACACCCTGATTTGATAACACGCCTATATATGTTTCTATGGTGTCTATATTAGGGTTTTCTGCTAAATCATCGTAAGCATTACCTAACTTTTTAATCGCGCTGCTATAGTTGTTATCTGCGTCATATTGACGTTCTTCCTCTAAGCGTTTGATTTCCTTACCTAACTTTACTAAACCACTTTTAAACAAGATATGCTGATCCTCTGTGAATGCTTCTTTCGACATATCCAATTCTCGTTTAATACGTCCTACAGTACTCTTTAAGCTCATAAATTCTCTTCTATACTCGTTTATATATTCGTTTCTATCTTTTAACTTTTCGATATAACTATCAACTTCAGTTTCAGCTTTATCCATCATATCTTCAATTTTATAGAACTTGTCTAAATTAGTAAGTCTTTTCTCACTCATCACTTATCCCCCTAAATAACACTTCTGTTCTAGGATTATCCATTTCTTGAAACTTACCCATACTAACCAATGCTATACGACTATCTTTTATATCCAAACCCTTAAAAATGCCATCTAACACTGCTTTTAAAAGGTTATCAATATCTGGTGCGGTTGTTCTCGTTAGTTTATTCAACCTCTTTTGACTTTTTGGCGCCTGCACAAAGAATAATATTTCTGCCTTCACGCCTAAGGGTGTATTTAATATCTCAAAAAAAGTATCGTTTAACGCTTCATCTTTTTTTAATTGCTCTTGTATAGCGTCTAAATACGCAACATAAGCTTGATGATAGTAAGTAATGGTTTGACCCTTTTCAGTCCTTCTAAATTGTGGTCTAGGCGTTGCCATAGGAGGTAAATTAATCGTCCATCTCCATTCTTTTGTCATTTCGTTACCTCCTTCAATCAATCTTCATCTTTTTGTTTTTCGTTTTCCCAAAACTTTCTTATATCTTCAGGTGTACTTTTCCTATTTTTAGGAAATTCAAAATCGCTATTATCATTTTTGTATTTTAGATCCATATCTTTCATGTGTTTTTCTATTGTTTTTGCTTGTTCTTCTAAATCAACTTCTTGCTTTTTCTTTCTAATCTGAAAATCTTCCGGTCTTTCAATATAGTCATTAAATAGCTCTATAATAAGGTTTATCTCTCTTAAAGTGAATGTCTCAGCCAATGCTTCAAACGCATTTTTTTCTTCTGCTGCACTCTTTAAGTTCTTTTTATATTTGTAAACCCAAGTCTTTTTTTGATCTAATTTATCAGCAATTTTTTTCCAGTGTGATATTTCTACAAAAAACTCTACAATATTTTCACTTTTCATATTTGAGATAGTTAAAGGTTTTTGAGTTTTAGTATTAGCCATTATTTCCATCCTCCTAGATTAATAGTTATATTTATAATTTCTGTTATTTAAACCAGATTTACTTAAGATAATAAGAATTACCACTATAAAAGCTTTAAACCCTTGTTTCATTCATATATATTACTTGAATAAACTTTCTAAAATCTGAATCAAATTTTTAAATTAATGATAATTCATGATTTTTCTTAGTATTTATTCCCAACTTATACCTGCTGTTTAATCTTTTAGATTATACTCAAAAATACTGTGTTTGTATTTGCAAACTATTTATTTGTTGATTTCATCTTATCATATATAGTTCGCGTTTGCAAACATAATATATATTACATTTAAAAATTATTTGTGTATGCTAATCAGTTTATTATTTATTTTTGTATTAAATTTAAGTATGTGATTACACATACACATGTGTATACTTTGGTTCATACATATCAGTATATACATACTCACTTAGGTGTGTATATTATAAAAAAAAGATAAGCAGCAATAACTACTTATCTTTTAATTTATAAAGATTCAATTAATTCATCTAAAAATTCTGAAGCTGAACTATAATTATTTTCTTTGTAAATTCTATTTAATTTTTCTCTGTTACTTGGTTTTAACGTGAAATTATATCTACTGCGTGTTTCTTGTTTATCTTTCTTTTTAATAATACTCTGACCATATCCTATTTTGTCTAGTTCATTTTTTGATGATTGCAAAGCTTGTGCTATACCTGATTTATTTTCTTCTACATCTCTTTGGTTATCTACTGATTTTTTTGTTGGATCAAATGCCATTTTAATTAACCTCCTAATATTTAAACAGTTTTATCCACCGCTTCTTTTATTTCATTCATTAATTTATTGAATTCATCTTTAAATTTAAGTTCATCTCTCGTAACATCTTTATCTTTATATTTTTGCGCTACTGATTTTTCATCTGCAATAGATTTATTAAAGATGGATTTAAGTGGTATATAGTTTATATACTTATCATTACCTTCAATATGTTTTTTGAATTTCCTACTAACCGTTGTATTATGACTTACTCGGTTTCCTACTCTAAATAGTTTAGCAGTAACTAAAGACTCACGCGTTCTGTAATCTATAGTTTCTTTCTTATATTCTTCTAACCTATATTCAAGATTTTCTGAATCTGTATTATCAGAATCTAAAACCGGTGCTATTATAGCATGACTTGCTGCAACTGCATTTCTAGTAGCAATCCTAAAATCCGGATGTGTATCTATAATGACATAATCATACTCACCTAAATTTAGTTTTTGATAATTATCCTCTAACCACATATAAAACATCATATATTTATTTGGATTAGTTACAATACTATCTTCAATTTCATCTAATCTCATATATCCTTTTATTAAATCTAAATTTTCTTTAACAGGTACAATATCTACATCATCACCATTAGTATATATATTAGCGACTGTATTTTCTTGATCATAAATTCCATATAAATTTGTGAAGTTACATTGATGGTCTTTATCGATTGCTAATACTTTGTATCCCTGCAACGCAAGATATTCCGAAAAATTAAAAGATAATGTTGTTTTACCAACTCCTCCATCTACTGCATTGAACGTTACAATAATCATAGTCACACCTCTTTTTCGTTTGTTTTCTTATACACACTATAACACACACTCGTATACTTACGCTAGTACTTATTTATGTACACACCAAAATACTTACGTATTTACATATAAAAATGTGTATAATCATGTGTATTTATATACGTATAGGAATGTGTAGTTTTTTTTGTGTATATAGGTAAGTATATCTATACTTATATTTCTACACACTCATATGCACATTATTCTACAC
Organism: Mammaliicoccus sp. F-M27; assembly: GCF_022387115.1. Classification (NCBI taxonomy): domain Bacteria; kingdom Bacillati; phylum Bacillota; class Bacilli; order Caryophanales; family Staphylococcaceae; genus Mammaliicoccus; species Mammaliicoccus sp. F-M27. Next base: position 4,081 of record NZ_JAJNIE010000026.1, read on the forward strand.
ATCAGCATACATATAGGTTATTAACCGCTTCTTTTATCTATTTTTGGGTAGGGTAGGGGGCTTGATTCATTACTTATAAAAATAGTCCTTCTCAGAACACATATAACAAACGTTTTGTGCCCCTCTAATACTTTGTATCCTTTTATCCAAATTTGTCCACACAAGCCTTTATCTTAGCTTAAATGATAATATCGTTATCCATAGCATATACAAATACCTCAACTATACAGATAGGGGATATATAAGCCTAAATAAAAAAGATCAGGTTATATACCCAATCTTTTCAATATTGCTATTAATTTTACTCTTCCGCTTCTTCTAAAGCCAATTGGTACTCATATAACTTTTTGATATTCTCGAATTTTGTAACATCTAGCGTTTTATAACCTGTACGCAAGTGTTTAATCATGCCAGCAGATAATCCTGTATCTCTTCCTATTTTCGCAGCAGACAATGATTCGTTATCTAATAATTCTTGTACCTTATTTTCTATCTCTTGTATATATTCCATACTTAACCCCTCCAAAATTACGATCATATTCAAACACATTATTCAATAACTTTTAATATATAAGTTAGGTAGGGGGAATACCCCCACACCTTAACTATTTTTTCTTACGCATAGATATAATTTATTTTCTAAATTAATGATATTCTCTCTATCTCTTAGAACATATTTCTTTGCTACATTATTATCTCTTGCTATATAGCCACATTCAATATTTGCTTGTTCAAGTTGTTCAAAGATTTGATAAGATGGCATATCCGCTTCTATCTTTATACCATATTTTAAGTTAAATGAATCTAATGTGATAGCCATGATTGTAACCTCCTTAAGTACTCATACAGATGATTTAGACAATCGAATAAGCCAACTCTATGATGTCTTCATCTTCAACCGCTTCATAAATGCCTGTGTCGTTTTCCGCTTCTATCACAACCCAATCAACATCATTACCAAATGTTTCATGTTCTAGAATGATGTATCTTTTACCTTCGTATATAAAACGTTCTCCAATTTCATAGAAACGCCCATAATGTCTATTTACTTTGATATGCTCTAATTTGTCTTTAGCCATTTATAAAACCTCTTTCTATTGGATTTTCTTTATATACGCTTGTTTCATATAACACATTTCGACCATTCGGCATAATAGCCATTGATACACCATAATATGAATGAAAAATTGATCTATATACCTTACGATTTTTCATATCATGTATGCGCGTCTGATTACCTTCTAAATACTCAATAAATATATGGTCATATCCAACAACTTTATATATATAAGGATGACCCTGTTTCTTACTTAAGTTATGCAATAGCTCTTTATCATGTTTTGTTAAAATATATGCCCCACATTGTTTACGACACTCATTACTTATACGCTTCTGTATCTCATATCCGTTCATTTGATGACCACCTTTATTTAATATTGAAAGGGGGATAGTACCCCCTTAATATGTTTAAAGCATTAACCCTTCATACGCTAAAGCAACTATTTGTTCATCTCTTACAACATCTCCCGTATGGTAATTCAAAACTACCCAACTTAAACCGTTGACCTCATATGTTGCATATAACACGCCTTCATATATAAATCGTTTGCCAATCTCACGTAATTGTATATCTTGTCCCATATCCTCTACACTCCTTAATATTTGATATGAAAGGGGGATAGCACCCCCTTATTTTATAAGCGTTCAAACGGTGTGAATTTATAGCTATCTTCTTCATATACGCTTGCTAACCATTCACCTTCAATATCTTGTACATATAAGTAACCGTTATTGTCTGAGCCTTCATAAGCCTTAAAAACATATTCGTCATTCTCAACGCTTGTGAAACCCTGTACCTCGTCTTGTCCGTTCATCGTTAGGTATGTTTCTCGTCTGATTTGTTCTAATGATTTAGCTTTGAAATACTCTTGATAGTTTCCGCTTCTTATACAAAAGTTATGGCGTATATCTGAGTCTTCTTTCATCAATTTATAATGGTCTGAGTCGCTTATCACAATGTTCCAACAACCCAATGCTGATAATGGTACTTTTTTATCAATCAGTTCTTTTACTTTTTCACGACTACTGTAGTAGTGCTTTAATGTGTGGCCAACGCCTTCTAGGTAACCGTCATAGTGTACATAAAACCCTAAATAAGTTCCGTCCTCTTGTTCTTGAAATACTGCTGTTCTTGTTCCCATTGCTTAACACTCCTTTAAATTGTTATGAAACGTAGCAATCGTTTTTAACGTGAGATAATTAATACAATGATTAAAATAAATGTAACGACACTTAAAATGAATGTGCCAATCGTCATCGCAAATGCCGATAATATTAATCGTTTAATGTTTTTGATTAAGTAAGTTAAGTTCATTATTTACGCCCCCCATGTTATAATGAAAATAGTTAGGGAGGAGGCAACCTCCCTGTATTACAAACTACTTGAAGAAAATCAGTGAGAGAAGAATGTTGATGAATGTGAGTATCGCAGTCGCTAGCTGTATGATACGCATTATTAAATCAAATCGTTCATCTCTCTTTTCTTTTGCCTTACCAGAGTCATAAGGTCGATTGCTACGTTTCATGGCTTCACCTCCTTACATCTGGTATACTTATATTATACGATATTATAGTATCGATTACAAGCATTTTCTATACTTTTTTTCATGTTTTGTATTATTTTTATGAACTTTTTAACCCTTATATATCAACGGTTTAACCGCTTCTTTCTGTAAAATATACATACACACTTTACACTTTATAAGCACATCAATTTTGATAGTATTTTCCCACGATTAACTCCATTTATGATACATATCTATAGCAACCTTAAACCTTATATATTAACGCCTTACTTTGCCCGTTCGTTTTATTCTACTTACTTGTTCTCACATAAAATTTATGATCGCGTTTTTCCTGCGTACCTTATACCTATGTTTTAATGTTTGAATTTCTGATTATACAACGTTCAACCTTAACGACTGTTAACCCTTATAAACGGTCAAAAAAATTGGACTTCCGAAAATCAGAAGTCCAACCTATCTCGTTATTTAAATATATATACCTCATTAGTTCCGTTTTGTTACTTCTTTGTTGTTACGGGCTTTATTTAGCATTACTCAACCGCTTCTTTTCCGTTTGAGTCATTTTGGTACATCAACCTGTATAATCCAATATTTCTCTGGATTCTGTACAGAATATAAGACTGTTTCTCCTATTTCATTTGTCTTATACTTAAACGTTTCATATGTGTGCATATTTCTATCCTCCTAACATTCTTTATTTGGTTACACCCTTAATATAACAATACTCAAAGCAACCTAACGTTTTACGTCATTTTATTTTTTAGCGTTACTTAACCGCTTCTTTTCCGTTTGAGTCATTTTGGTACAACTATAAGGACATTTTGGAACAAATCATAGCTTATTGATATTGACCATAAAAAAAGCCATGACATTATGCGTCTTGGCTTTCATTTCGTCTATAACGATAAATCTATTCAATTAATCTAGCTTACTTTCTTCATAGTTCAATATAAGCAATATAAAGGCATACGATAAAGATAGTAGCAAGCCCACTACTTGTGTAGTTAAGTTTCCATTTCCCTTGTCTAAATTTAATCCCATTCCTAACCACACCATATATAGTAATACTATTCCCAATACTAATTTTAAACGCGAATGTTTACCTGTAACCAATAGCGCCTGTTTTGTTACACAATGATTTAAAAACTTTAATAAAAAATAGCCAATAATATTTAATATCATTATAATCAACAAAGCCAGAACAGTATTTTCTGTAATATTGAGTATACACATTAAAATAAATAGTTCTATAAAAGGGGATAGAATGACAAGAAACCATTTTACGACTTTCATGTTCAACACCTCCATATTTTTAACATATCACATCAAACTGAATCACGCAGCGCCTATTCAAACTATATTGCAAATTTTATTTTTTCGTCATTTAAACTATTTATCATTACTTAACCGCTTCTTTTCTGTTTGAGTCATTTTGGTACAACTATAAGGACATTTTGGAACAAATAAACGCATGGATATTCAACAAAAGAAGTCATGACATTATGCGTCTTTTCTATCGTTTAATCGTATACTTATTTAATGGTTTAACGCCTACTGTACAAAATGAACAGTACAGTTATAACGCGCTTTTCGTTAAGATTCTATAATATGTATAGGGTTTGAACTTAAAGGGTTTTGATTTTAGGGTTTAAAGGTTTTGAACTTAGGGCAAAATATGCGACGCCCCGTGTAAGCGAGGATATTTTGCCCGTAATGAAAAAGTG
>NZ_JAJNIE010000027.1:0-4937 GCF_022387115.1 Mammaliicoccus sp. F-M27
TTGCTTATATCGGTTTACCTGATCATGTTTAGCATTTGTAACTTGTCTTGATTGTCCTCGGTCCAAATCATACCCACGTTGATTAACATATTCGTTAAATCTATCTTGAAACGCTGTTAACGCCTTTTTATTCCCTACAACTTCTTTTGCACTTAATCTACCGTCATCAGTGATAGGAACAACACCATAATGCATATGTGGGGTTTTTTCGTCCATGTGAACTGTTGCATATAATAAATTATCTTTACCGTATTCTTGTTCTAAAAACTCTTTAGCATATTCAAAAAACTGCTTTGTATCTTCTGGCGTTTGATTATCAAAGAAATCATTGTCTGATGTAATTAAACCATCAATGTGTTTAATCGCGTCTGTTCTAATTTTTCTTTTGCCTGTATAATTCTGTTCAATTTTTTCATCAATCAAGTTATTAAAATTCTGTTTATTAGCATTTACCAAATCATAATTTAAGTAAGTTTTACTATGGTCTATATCTTCATTTTCATAATTATTATTTTCTCTTTGAACATGTTTTTGTATGCCTGTTGTATTTGTTCCAGTTTTAACTTTTGAAACTCTAATAATAGAATACGACATATAAAAATCACTCCTCAGCACTAAGGTTTTATAGGTATTTAATACTTTAAGTCTAACACACTAGACTTATTTTACAATAAGTCGTTAATACGTGTGCTCTGCGAGGCTTAAACCTGTTTTTGCTAACGCAAAAAATGAGTGGCAAAATGCTAGCCACTCATAGTTCTAAACCAAAATATAATATAACTATTCAAACTGCTTTTCAGAACGTTTAAATACAATAATCGTCAAAAGACAACATAAAATAATAAGGATAGCCATGGCTACAAGAATATTACTATACACTCCAGAAGAATAATTTATAAATTCCAGAACTAGTTTACGATTAATCAATTGTAGTGACAATAAACCTCCTACAATTGCTATACCTGTTCCCTCTGATAAAAAACTTGTGAAATTTAGCAAACTCATTCCAGAAGCAACTTCTTCTTCAGAAAGACTACTTGATACTATTTTTGATATAACTGTTTTAGTAAAAGATAATCCGCCCATAACAAATATAAACATAAAAGTAGTCAACCACATACTAAACTCAACAAAAAATGCAATAGTTAAAAAACTTATAGAGATAGACAATGATCCTAAAATAAAAACAAATAATGATCCTTTTCTATCCACTAAAAAACCACCAAAATAACCAAAAACAATAACACTCATGGTTCCAGGAAAAATAACACTATTACCTATTGTCGCTACATTTACATGATAAATAGTTTTCATCATATAAGGCACCATTGATATAAAACCAGCTACTATAGAAAATATTAGCCCACCAGAAAACAAACCAAGCATAAACGGAATGTTTTTCCCTAGTTTAGGATTAATAAAAGGGTTAGAAACTCTTGAAATATGTTTAATAAAAATCACAAAAAAGATTGTGAAGAGTATTAAAAAAGTCCAATTATAATTTGTCGTAAATAACATAAAACATATAATACTTATAGACATTAAAACAATACCTACGATATCTAATGTATTTTTTGTTGATTTACCAGGTACCATTACTTTAATAAGAAAAGGTATAGTTACTATTGTAATCATAGGAAGTATAAGTAGGTAAGACCAATGAATATAATGTGCTATTATTCCCCCTATTGAAGGACCTAACCCTTCACCTAAAGCTATAATTGATCCTATAAAACCAAAGGCTTTGCCTTGTTTTTTTCTTGTAATATTTCTAGCTACAACCACCATAATCAGTGAAGGGAATGCAGCAGATCCTACTCCTTGTACTAACCTACCAAAAATCAAAATAAAAAAGTGATTGTGACCAATAAAAGCAATCAATGAACCAAGACAGCTCAAACTAATACCAATAATTAACAATTTTTTTATATTTATATAATCAGATAATTTTCCATATACTGCTGTTCCTATCGAAAAAGTTAACATATATGCAGTGTTTACCCAGTTTGTAATTCCAGGAGTAGTATTAAAATGATTTGCAATATCAGGTAAAGAAACATTTAAAACCATTTCATTTAATACACTAAAAAATGAAAGAATACAAAGCCAAAATAAAACGCTATAAAACAAACCTTTAAATTTTTTATATAAACTAAACAATTTTACCTCTTTACTTGAGATGACTAAAGTTTATAGGGGTAAATTATTCTTTCACCTCATATAAATTCCCCAAATTTTTAAATAGACACTTCATAAAAAAATCCTCCTAAATTAGAATAGTTTAAATATATCATTTTTGTTCAGTAATGTTAATATGTACACTATTTCCAAAATTTAAATTCATGTTGCCAAAAATCGATTTGTTTTTGCAATTGTTTTTCGTTCGCTTTTAAAGTCGATTTCATTAAGTCCGTTAAATCGACTGGCGAAATTTCTTTTATCAAATTCTTATATTTTGTTCTAGAATTTCTGTGAAGCTTTCCCCATTCTTCTTCATCACTCAATAACATAAAAACTATTGCTCTATCCGCAGTGCGTTGGATAGTTTTCCAATCTGGTTGCAAGATATGTAAATCACTAAAGCAATCATTCCAGTAATCCACCATATCTCTTTTAAGTTCGATTTCTACACGCCATAAATGTTCAGACATAACTTCAGCATCTGCATTATCTTTACGTTCTTGCTTTTTATTATAAATTCTAATAAATCTATTACTATCTCTCACGCCAAAATATTTTGTTTCTGGCTTACCATTACGACCATAAAAAATAGTTTTCTTAACTGCTTTATCAGACATTGCATAGTAGTCACTCAAATCATCTTCAAAATCAAAGGCTAAATCTAATCTTGTAAAACCGTCATCTTCCATGTAGCTTATTATATTTTGTTTTAACCAAATCATTTCATCTCGTGTAAGTTTGTTTGGATTAAATTCAATACGCATATTACGTCTATCCCAACTATCTGCTTTCACTTTGTCATATTCAATATAAACTTTTTCTTGAAGTGCTTTAGCTTTAAACTTTGTTTGAAGAATATCCCAAAGTCTTATTTGGGGCTCTACACTCATAAATTTAGAAAGGGCTTGAGCGTTGTCTCGGTTGAGATTTCCAACGATCGTCATTGCATCAAAACTTAATTTTGGATCAGATATGCACACAGTATGTGCGTCCAACCGGCTATTAGAGTAGCCGGTTTTAGAAAAATTGTCTGAATCGTGATTTTCTAAGTGATTTGAATGATTTGTATAATTATTTTTACTCATAAAAAATCGACTCCTTAATTTAATTTAAGAAGTCGCTCACCCGAATATATATCTTGAAGAATAAACTAATATCGTTTAATATCTAGATATACAAATTAAGAACAAAAACATCAACTGTTTTTCTTTAAGGTAAGTCGCTATCACAAACTTTGGCGAGGGAGTGAGCGACTTCTTTTTATTTGCTTATTAATATAACACTATCAAATGTCTTGGTCTAATTGATTAAGACTTTTTTTATGCCTTAAATATTTTATCTTCGCTTTGATACTTACTTAAATACTCGTTATTAATCAACATAGAAATAGCCTGGGACTTACTTAAGCCCATTTGTTCTGCAATTTCTTCAAGTCTTTTCAAAGTATCTTCAGTTAAAGTTATACCTACTTTTGTACGAACCATTTTTACTCCCCATTTCTAACTATTAATAAGTTTATTTTATTCCATTTATACATACATGTCTAGAGATTTCTATACAATAACTCATAAAGTCCCTAAAATGTAGCCTATTTGTAGCTTTGTGAAAAATCGCTATAACCCTTGATATTAAAGGTCTAAACACTTCACAATCTCTGATTTGGCACTCGGCACTTAAAAGGGGGGGTCGTAGTAGTCCCCCTTTTTCCAACTAAATTTGATAAATTCTAAAGCAAAATACAAAAACAGGGCTAACAGATCACTTCGTGAAGTTAGCCCTAAAACCTAAACCATTAACTCAATTTATTTTTTATTCCAATTTCCTTTTTGGTCGGAACCAACAATTCCATGTGATGTTGAGTTGGTACTTTCTTGGGATTAATCCCAATTCAAGCCCAACCAACTCGCTAACAAGTTAGCTATCACATTTCATTATTCCAACCAAAAAGTTTTCTCGGCATAAATGTGGGTATAATTAAATTAGATATACTTAAAACAATTCTTTAAAGGTTTTGAACGCCATTCTATTTTTAGAGTGGCGTTTTTATTTATCTACCTCTACCCCTATCACGTTTTTGCGTATTCTTTTCTTCTTGATATTCTTCAGGATGTATTTGTTTATCTAATATTTGTATCGCCTTTATCATACGACCATTATCTCTACTTACATCATTCATCAAATGCTGGTATTTATTTCTACCAAGAACTTGCTCTAACTTCTCAAAAATCTCTCTAATAACTTTAATAACATTAAGCGCATTATCAAGGTGTTTTTTGAGGTCTTTTATAAACTCATTTGCTCTTGCTAAAGTTTCAGACATATCCTTGTTTTCTTCTCTAAGCTTACTATTTTCATTTTTAAGCTCATTCAACGCTTTACCAGACTTAATACGCTCATAATCTTCTGTAATCGTTTGTGCTGCTTCTATTTGTTTCTGAAAGGTATTAAAATCTTCTTGGCTTATTACAACATTGCCTGTTTCTTGTATTTCTTTGTTGAATAATCCACCTACTTTTTCAGTTTCATGTTCATATTGGACGTTTAAAGGCTTTTTAAGCGTTTCTAATGATTTTTGGTATTGTTCTATCAACTCACTGCTTTTTTGTTGTATATGGCTTAATTTTTGGCTCTCACGCTCATATTCTTGCTTATGATATTCTGTTTTTTGCTTATATCGGTTTACCTGATCATGTTTAGCATTTGTAACTTGTCTTGATTGTCCTCGGTCCAAATCATACCCACGTTGATTAACATAT
>NZ_JAJNIE010000028.1:0-4694 GCF_022387115.1 Mammaliicoccus sp. F-M27
GAAGCTTATAAAAGAAAATATGACAGTGGATTGGGTCGTACGAGAAAGCTCGAAAGCAAAAATGAGAGTACAAGTTCGTCGACTGCTTAAAAAATATGGATACCCACCAGATTTACAAAAAATTGCCGTTGAACAAGTAGTTGAACAGGCAGAGTTAATGGCGAGTAATTTATAATTTAGAAGACCTGCAATATAGCTTATGCTATGTTGTAGGTCTTTTGTTATAAATAGTATTTGAATGTAGCAGTAACAAGAGCTAAATAGTTAATCTGTTGAATATTATTATTATTTTACTTTGGAAAAGAATCAATATATTCATCTAATTCTTTTTGTTTAGCTTCTAATTCTGTTTGCAGACCTGCATTATCAATTTCTTCTTGTAACTGTGCTATAACTTCAGGATCAGGTTCTGTTGCGTATTCAATTGGACTATCTTCTCCTCCAGAGTAAGTTCTATTAAAATCAGTCCCATCAATTTCACCACGAAAACCTAAACTTGCAGTATAACTTTCACCTTGTGGATTAGTATAACTAACAGTCTTGTCTCCGTTTTGACTCCAAGTATTTCCTTCTTGATCTATAATACCAGCAACATTTTGACCATTATCTATCATTGTTAATACTTCAACCATTGTCGGAGATTCATTTACAATTGAATTTTCATCGGTTGGTCGTATTTGACTATCATTATTGTCTGGATTATCAAGGTTTTTATTAGTTTTCTTTTTACTGTTTGAAGTTGTCTCATCATTAGATAATTTTAACTCTGAATTACTCTTAGAATCGAAATAGGCAAATATACAAAATCCAAGAGTTGTTGCTAATAATATAGCTATTATTGCAAGTAATATATTTTTCATTAAATTCCCTCCGTATAGTATTTAGAATATTATATAATACAATCGTTGATAATAATAGTTAAATTTCAGTGAAATTAGATTATATACAACTTATGAAGAGTAATTGTGTTCTATATAATACATCTTGCGTTATAATGAATTTATACATTAATTAAAATAAGGGTGATTATTATGGATGGTAATGTTCGGTCAGCGATTGAATTTTTAAGGGGTGCGGTTAAGATTTATATTCCTGTTTATCAGAGGAATTACGACTGGAATATTGAAAACTGTAAATTATTGTTTGATGATTTATTAGACTTAGAAGTTAATGATAAGAGGACACATTTCTTTGGTAGTATCGTTGTTAAACCTGGGAATTATTCTCAGGATATTATTGTAATTGATGGTCAACAGCGTTTAACGACTTTGTCACTATTGATGTTAGCTATCAAGAATTGGTTAGATAAGAATGAAGAGAAAGCACAACATGTTCGCTTAACAGCTGATTATGTATTAAATACGTTTTTACAAGATCAGTATTTAAGTACACCTGATAAATATATTTTACAATCTAACCCTAGAGATTATAAGTCTTATAAATTATTGTTCGGTAATGAAAAGTTTTATGATAAATCTTCAAATATTACATTAAATTATAGTTATTTCTATGATTGCATTGATAGTATGGATATTTCAGTTGATCAGTTAATGAATTCAATCCAGAAACTTCAATTTATGGTTGTTAATCTGAACTCACCAGAAGATGACCCACAATTGATATTTGAAAGTCTTAATTCAACAGGTGTTGCTTTAACGGATGCAGATAAAATACGTAACTTCTTACTTATGAACGAAGACTTACCCGAACAAGATAAATATTTCCAAAATTATTGGCAGCCTTTAGAAGAAAATACACACTTTGAAGTTAGTAAATTCTTTAGATATTATTTAACAATCAAGAATGCCGAATTTCCAAAAATCTCAAATGTTTATAATGAATTTAAGACGACTTATTTTAATTTAGATTTTAATAAACATGATTTATTTGAAGACATCAATGATTATTCCAATACTTATAAGATGATTCTTGAATGTAATACGGGGACAAAGCAGATTGATAGAATTTTAAATCGATTTTTAGAATTGAATGTAACAGTTATAAGACCATTTATTATGGCAATTATTAATGACTATACTTCTGATAGAATTTCTGAAGAAGAAACTATAAGAATAGTGGAGATTATAGAGAAGTATATAGCTAGAAGGATTATAACAAAGACACCTTCAAATGCATTAAACAAAGTAATTGCTACATTATATAGAGACTTTAGACATTTTCAAGATACGCATGATAATGAATACAAAGATTCAGAAGTTATCACATATTTATTACTTAAGAAACAAGGTTCTGGTAGAGTACCAACTGATGAAGAATTAATAAGAAACTTCAAAAATAATGATTGGTATAACATTAATTCATCATATCGTTCATATATATTTGAAAGGTTAGAAAATTATAACCATATTGAATCATTATCAATATATGAAGGATTAAAAAATAAAGACTATAGTATTGAACACATCATGCCACAGAAGTTGAGTTCTGAGTGGAAGAAAGCATTAGGTGATCAATATCAAACGATTCATGATAGTTATGTAAATAGTTTAGGGAATCTTACGATAACAGGTTATAATTCGAAATATAGTAATAGAAGCTTTGAAGAAAAGCAAAATATGGAAAAGGGATTTAAAGAAAGTCATTTCGTTAATTTAAACAAGTTACCAGCAAGAAGTGAAAATTGGCGTGAAACAGAAATTATTGAAAGAACAAATCAATTAATTAGCACAGCAATAGAAATTTGGGAATTTCCTGAGTCTACGATACAAGAAGAAATAGAAGAAAATGAATTATTTGTTTATGACGGTGAAGAGAATTTTGCTAATTATAAAATACAAGGATTTACGTTTATAAATGATGAATATATACCAGCTAAGACATGGAAAGGATTTTTCTTAGAACTATTTAAGCTGCTTGCTAAAATAGATTTAAACCCATTAGTCGAATGCTCAAAAATAGATACTAATTTTGGTTATGAATCCGTCATTCTTAATAAGAAAATAGAAGATACTGAAGAAATCGTTCCAGGAATTTACTTATTCTTAAAATTATCTAATGAAAGAAAGATGAACTATATTAATAAGTTCTTCGATAAATATAATATCTCATACGATCAATTATCATTAGATGTAGAGTATAAAGGACAGAGCTAGGTTAAAAATTAATGTTTTCATCATAGATTACTATAGTACAACACGCCCTTCATCATATTTGAAGGGCGTGTTTTTTATGACTTATTCCACTATATTCTATTCCTACTTCTCATTAAATTTTTCTAATACGACTTTAGCTGTTTCACTGATGACTTTGTCGTTTGGTTTATCTGTTTTGCCTTCTTTATTTGTGAATATAACTAGAATAATTGGTTTTGATTCACCTTTAGGGTATACAAAAGCAACATCATTACTTGATGCATAAGTAATCGCTTGTCCGCTCTTATCTGCTACTTTAAAATTCTTTGGTGCACCTTTTTTGATTAAAGTATCTCCACTTTTGTTATTAATCATTAAATCGATTAAGAATGCTTTATTTTCTTTTGATAAATGACCATCGTTGATCAGTTTATTGAGTGTTTTTCCAAAAGCTTTTGGTGTTGATGTATCTTTATTACTCTTTGGATCATAATTGTTTAATTCAGGTTCCATTCTTGAAGGCTTAGTAGTCTTATCATCTAATGACTTTAGCCTTTTATTAACTTCTTTATAGCCACCTAATTCTTCAATAATCATATTATTAGCAGTATTGTCACTGTATAACATCATTAATAAGGTCTACATTATCCGAGAAGACGATGTAGACCTTTCTTATTACGTCATGTTATTACCTGAGGAATATTAAATAAAGGAGTTAGATAAAAATGAAATCAATCAAAAGTGTATTAGAAACCGAAGCGATATTTAGCGAAGATAAAATGCATCGTTATCTTCTCAAGAAAACTTGGGATATTGATAAAGAAGTACTCACAATTATAACGATGTATCCTCATTATGATGGTGTTATCAACGTTGACCTTACAACACAACTTATTATCAATAAAGTAGCTGAAAAAGATGAATATGGTGGCGTTAATTTTATTAACCTTTTTTCAAATATTGATACACCTATTAATTTAAAACATATAGAAAACAGCCATGACAAGCATACGGATATTCACATTATGAAAGCTGTCAAGGAAGCCGATAGTGTTTTATTGGCTTGGGGTTCCTACGGAAAGAAACCTCTTGTGGAAAATCGAGTGAATGATGTATTAGACATGTTAAAACCTCACAAAAAGAAAATCAATATATTAACAAACCCTCAAACAAATGAAATCATGCATCCATTAAATCCTTATGCACGAAAAGATTGGACAATAAAACCACTAGGTTGAATACGAGTACCCATATAGATAATTTTTTAGTAATAGAATTGTCTTAATTATTTTCATTATATTGGAAGTAATCGATCCTAATAAAAAATAAGATTTTAAAGTATCATTTACATTATTAAAATAGAAGTATAAATATAGTTAAAAATACGAGCATCTTCCGCTTTACTTGGAAGATGCTCAATTATTTTTTTATTGCTGACTTGCCATTAATTCTGCTTGTTCTACTACTTGTTCTACTGCTATTTTCTGAAGATCTGGTGGATAGCCATATTTCTTTAATAATCTACGAACTTGTACTCTCATTTTAGCTTTTGCACTATCACGTTTAGACCAATCCACACTCATGTTATCCTTAACGGTTTTA
>NZ_JAJNIE010000029.1:0-3247 GCF_022387115.1 Mammaliicoccus sp. F-M27
GTAATAGATATTGTCGAAAATTACATTGAAAACTATAATAAAGTTAGAATTCAACAAAAACTAGGCTACTTATCCCCTATAGAATATAGGGGATTAGCAGCCTAGAAAATAGTGTTTTTATTGAACTCCCTTAGTAAGGGTGCAGTGCCACATTAAGTGATGGTTTTTGAATTACTTTATTTTCTCTTTCAGAAGCAAAGTTTAGTCGAAGTGATTATAGCCTCTTTCACGCTTCTTACTTATTCGTGTGTTTCGATACAATAACTTTCAGCGCCACAATGGGGGCATGCTAATTTTCTTGTTTGGTAAGTATGATTCGATTTGAACCATTCTACAAATAGTGGTTTGAATTCATTTTGACAATTTGGACATAAATAACGCACGACAGAATAGTATTTTTTAGATGCAAGCACAGCATATATGAATATAAATGGATATATTAAAATAATTGGTTTCCACTTCTTCTTCATAATGGACATGATGATACTACTATATTGAAATGCCCCTACTACTAGTGATATCCCCATAAATTTTCTTCTGAACGTCTTCATTGTTTGATGTTTTTTTATTTTATTATTTAAGTTAAGTACATTTGATACGGGATATTCACTTTCTTTACTAATATTCTCTCTTACAAATTTAATTTGTTCTACTTGTTCAGCTTGTTGTTGAATTTCATCTTCAAGTTCAATGAGTTTCTCGCTTAATAAAACATTCAGTGTGTTTATGGATTGATTAGAATTTATGAGTTCTTTAATTTCTTTTAACGAGAAGTTCATATCCTTCAAAGTCAGCACAAGCCTTAATTCGTTAACGTCCGCTTCTGTATAAAGTCTACGGTTATTTTCAGATGTATTGCTAGGACTTACAATCCCTTTCTTATCATAATATTGAACAGTTCTAACTGTAACATTACATAATTTCGCTACTTCTCCAGTTGTCATATGCATTTTTATCTCTCCTATCTTCATTAAACATTACATCAATATATAATTATTGTATTTCGTTACGCAACGTCACAATCAAGTATTAAATATCGTTCAATTGAACATGCTTCCAATTTAGACTACGAGAAGGCTAATCTCGTAAATATATCTACAAAATCAAATTCATATAATCATGTCTTAAAAACGCTTCAAGACACTACCTACATTTGACTAATATATTCACAAGCGTATAATAATTATCCGCACATAAATTTTAACAACGAAATTTATATTAATTATAAAAAATTTGAATAGGAGATTTTATGAGTAGTCAAAACCAAAATAAAAAAATTAACCTAACACAACTTGTACTATTAGGTCTAGGTTCATTAATAGGTTCTGGATGGTTATTCGGAGCATGGGAAGCATCAGCTATTGCAGGTCCTGCAGCCATTATCTCTTGGATTATTGGGTTTATCGTTATAGGATCTATCGCCTATAATTATATAGAGATTGGTACAATGTTTCCACAATCAGGCGGTATGAGTAATTATGCCCAATATACACATGGTTCCCTTCTAGGTTTCATTGCAGCATGGGCCAATTGGGTATCGTTAGTAACAATTATACCTATAGAAGCAGTCTCAGCTGTTCAATATATCAGTTCTTGGCCATGGGATTGGGCTAAACCAACTAGTCAACTAATGCATGATGGCTCGATTAGTAACATGGGATTATTTGCAGTATTTATTATTATCATCATATTCTCATTATTAAATTACTGGTCAGTTAAACTTTTAACTTCATTTACAAGTTTGATTTCTTTCTTCAAACTAGGTGTGCCATTAGTAACAATCATTATGTTAATGATTTCTGGATTTGATACTGGAAACTATGGTTCATCAATGGGTGAATTCATGCCATATGGTAGTGCACCGATTTTTGCTGCTACTACAGCCTCTGGAATAATCTTTTCATTTAATGCTTTCCAAACGATTATTAACATGGGGTCTGAAATACAAAACCCTGAAAAAAATATATATCGAGGGGTTCTCATTTCATTATCCTTAAGTGCAGCTTTATATATTATTTTACAAAGCACTTTTATCACTTCTATGCCAGCAGATATGCTTTCTGAAAGTGGTGGTTGGAGCGGTATTAATTTTGATTCACCATTTGCAAACTTAGCAATCATATTAGGTTTAAATTGGTTAGCAATTCTATTGTATTTAGAAGCTGTTGTTTCTCCATTTGGTACAGGCGTATCATTCGTAGCAATTACAGGTCGTGTATTACGTGCAATGGAAAAGAACGGACATATCCCTAAGTTTTTAGGAACAATGAATTCTAAATATCATATTCCACGTGTAGCAATTATATTTAATACCATTGTAAGTATGATTATGGTATCGCTATTCCGTGATTGGGCAGTTTTAGCAAGTGTCATTTCTACCTCTACACTTGTAGCTTATTTAACTGGTCCAACAACCGTTGTCTCATTACGTAAAATGGCACCAAATATGCATAGGCCATTCCGTGCAAAAATGTTAGGTTTTATGGCGCCATTCTCATTTGTTGTAGCGTCACTCGCAATTTATTGGGCTATGTGGCCAACAACTGCTCAAGTAATATTCATTATCATTTTAGGCTTACCAATTTATTTCTTCTATGAATATAAAACAAATTGGAAAAACACTAAAAAACAAATCGGCGGTAGTATTTGGATTATCGCATATCTCATTATACTTTCATTCCTATCGTTTATAGGAAGTAAAGAATTTAATGGACTTAATTGGATTCACTATCCTTATGACTTTGTCGTGATTTCAATAGTTGCCTTAGTGTTCTATAAATTGGGTACGACAAGTTACTTTGAAGGTATTTACTTTAAAAAAGCTAAAAAAATAAATGCTGATATGAAAGAGAAATTATACAATCAATCAAAAGAATCATAATTCCCCTAATCATGTTAAGACTGATCCTGGGACATTAATATAAAAGAGCGTAAATTCTTAAAAATAAGAATTTACGCTCTTTTTATTTTATCTTTTGAGTCTTCGTGCGTTTTGACCGTAACAATCATTGAACAACGTAATCTATATTTCACCTTAATCATTCCCCACGATTTTGTAAAGTGCTGACGCCCAGGGGAATAGTATGCGTGAGAGACTACAGGCTCGAGCCATACCCCTAGGCAAGCATGCACTTTCAAAATCGTAAGATTTTAAAACATATCATGCTATTTACTAAAAGACAGTAGTGTGAATTGAGCATAATATCTCTACAGTCTTCTTACGTACACCCTAATTTCACTTAGATAT
>NZ_JAJNIE010000030.1:0-3122 GCF_022387115.1 Mammaliicoccus sp. F-M27
AAATATTAGATTAAGTTATTAAGGGCGCACGGTGGATGCCTTGGCACTAGAAGCCGAAGAAGGACGTTACTAACGACGATATGCTTTGGGGAGCTGTAAGTACGCTTTGATCCAGAGATTTCCGAATGGGGAAACCCAGCATGAGTTATGTCATGTTATCCACATATGAATACATAGTATGTGAGAAGGCACACCCGGAGAACTGAAACATCTTAGTACCCGGAGGAAGAGAAAGAAAACTCGATTCCCTGAGTAGCGGCGAGCGAAACGGGAATAGCCCAAACCAACAGGCTTGCCTGTTGGGGTTGTAGGACACTCAACACGGAGTTACAAAGGAAATAATTAGACGAATGGCTTTGGAAAAGCCAACCATAGAAGGTAAAAGTCCTGTAGTCGAAAGTTATTTCTCTCCTGAGTGGATCCTGAGTACGGCGGAACACGTGAAATTCCGTCGGAATCTGGGAGGACCATCTCCCAAGGCTAAATACTCTCTAGTGACCGATAGTGAACCAGTACCGTGAGGGAAAGGTGAAAAGCACCCCGGAAGGGGAGTGAAATAGAACCTGAAACCGTGTGCTTACAAATAGTCAGAGCCCGTTAATGGGTGATGGCGTGCCTTTTGTAGAATGAACCGGCGAGTTACGATTTGATGCAAGGTTAAGCAGTAAATGTGGAGCCGTAGCGAAAGCGAGTCTGAATAGGGCGAATGAGTATCTGGTCGTAGACCCGAAACCAAGTGATCTACCCATGTCCAGGTTGAAGTTCAGGTAACACTGAATGGAGGACCGAACCGACTTACGTTGAAAAGTGAGCGGATGAGGTGTGGGTAGCGGAGAAATTCCAATCGAACTTGGAGATAGCTGGTTCTCTCCGAAATAGCTTTAGGGCTAGCCTCAAGTGGTGATTATTGGAGGTAGAGCACTGTTTGGACGAGGGGCCCCTCTAGGGTTACCGAATTCAGACAAACTCCGAATGCCAAATAATTCAACTTGGGAGTTAGACTATGGGTGATAAGGTCCATAGTCGAAAGGGAAACAGCCCAGACCACCAGCTAAGGTCCCAAAATATATGTTAAGTGGAAAAGGATGTGGCGTTGCCCAGACAACTAGGATGTTGGCTCAGAAGCAGCCATCATTTAAAGAGTGCGTAATAGCTCACTAGTCGAGTGACACTGCGCCGAAAATGTACCGGGGCTAAACATATTACCGAAGCTGTGGATTATCCGTAAGGATAGTGGTAGGAGAGCGTTCTAAACGTGTCGAAGCATGATCGTAAGGACATGTGGAATGTTTAGAAGTGAGAATGCCGGTGTGAGTAGCGAAAGATGGGTGAGAATCCCATCCACCGATTGACTAAGGTTTCCAGAGGAAGGCTCGTCCGCTCTGGGTTAGTCGGGACCTAAGCCGAGGCCGATAGGCGTAGGCGATGGATAACAGGTAGATATTCCTGTACCACCTATGATTGTTTGAACGATGGGGGGACGCAGTAGGATAGGCGAAGCGTGCTGTTGGAGTGCACGTCCAAGCAACAAGACTGAGTGTTAGGCAAATCCGGCACTCGTAAGGTTGAGTTGTGATGGGGAGCTGGATCATGTATCCGGCGAGTCGTTGATTTCACACTGCCAAGAAAAGCCTCTAGTTAGAAAATAGGTGCCCGTACCGCAAACCGACACAGGTAGTCAAGATGAGAATTCTAAGGTGAGCGAGCGAACTCTCGTTAAGGAACTCGGCAAAATGACCCCGTAACTTCGGGAGAAGGGGTGCTTTTTAGGGTGCAAGCCTTGAAGAGCCGCAGTGAATAGGCCCAAGCGACTGTTTATCAAAAACACAGGTCTCTGCTAAACCGTAAGGTGATGTATAGGGGCTGACGCCTGCCCGGTGCTGGAAGGTTAAGAGGAGTGGTTAGCTTCTGCGAAGCTACGAATCGAAGCCCCAGTAAACGGCGGCCGTAACTATAACGGTCCTAAGGTAGCGAAATTCCTTGTCGGGTAAGTTCCGACCCGCACGAAAGGCGTAACGATTTGGGCACTGTCTCAACGAGAGACTCGGTGAAATCATAGTACCTGTGAAGATGCAGGTTACCCGCGACAGGACGGAAAGACCCCGTGGAGCTTTACTGTAGCCTGATATTGAAATTTGGCACAGCTTGTACAGGATAGGTAGGAGCCTTAGAAGCGTGAGCGCTAGCTTACGTGGAGGCGCTTGTGGGATACTACCCTGGCTGTGTTGACTTTCTAACCCGCACCATTTGATCATGGTGGGAGACAGTGTCAGGCGGGCAGTTTGACTGGGGCGGTCGCCTCCTAAAGAGTAACGGAGGCGCTCAAAGGTTCCCTCAGAATGGTTGGAAATCATTCGCAGAGTGTAAAGGCACAAGGGAGCTTGACTGCGAGACTTACAAGTCGAGCAGGGTCGAAAGACGGACTTAGTGATCCGGTGGTTCCGCATGGAAGGGCCATCGCTCAACGGATAAAAGCTACCCCGGGGATAACAGGCTTATCTCCCCCAAGAGTTCACATCGACGGGGAGGTTTGGCACCTCGATGTCGGCTCATCGCATCCTGGGGCTGTAGTCGGTCCCAAGGGTTGGGCTGTTCGCCCATTAAAGCGGTACGCGAGCTGGGTTCAGAACGTCGTGAGACAGTTCGGTCCCTATCCGTCGTGGGCGTAGGAAATTTGAGAGGAGCTGTCCTTAGTACGAGAGGACCGGGATGGACATACCTCTGGTGTACCAGTTGTCGCGCCAGCGGCATAGCTGGGTAGCTATGTATGGACGGGATAAGTGCTGAAAGCATCTAAGCATGAAGCCCCCCTCAAGATGAGATTTCCCAACTTCGGTTATAAGATCCCTCAAAGATGATGAGGTTAATAGGTTCGGGGTGTAAGCGCAGTAATGTGTGTAGCTGACGAATACTAATCGATCGAAGACTTAATCAAAATTTTTAAATCGGTTTTTTAGCCGTAAAATCTGCTTACTATCTAGTTTTGAATGTGCAATACATTCTAATATAGTTTTTACTATTTGTCTGGTGACGATAGCAAAGAGGTCACACCTGTTCCCATGCCGAACACAGAAGTTAAGCTCTTTAGCGCCGATGGTAGTTGGGCTTACGTTCCGCGAGAG
>NZ_JAJNIE010000031.1:0-2872 GCF_022387115.1 Mammaliicoccus sp. F-M27
GTATTTATATCTATTTTAATATTTCTAGTCATAGTAAAACTCCCTGCTAAGTTTTCACTATTTAAGTGTTTCCTTAACAGGGAGCATATCAGTTTAAAGGATAGGCTTTTTAATTATTCTTTCTTTTTAGGTGGTTTTTTAATATTAACAATTGGGTTAGCGTAGTGCCTAACGAGATCACTACTGAAGAAATAAACAATTATGATAGTAATGAGCACAATTGCAACCCAAACATACGGTTGATCTAATAGCATTCTATCCCATTCTTTTGAACGGAATAAACCAACGAAAAGTCCATGAAGTAGGTAGATAAACATCGTTCTTGAACCAATATAAGTCAGGGGTAATTTTCGTTCGGGTATTAAATTCATAAAACTTAAAGTAGATACGAAAATAACGACATAAATGAACAACCTTTTTAAAGAACTGTATACATCAACATCACTTTCAAGTGCTGAGTAAGGTTTGCTACCAAATAACCATTCAAAGTTATAATCAGTTAATAAATAAGCAATAAAAATAACGAATAAACTCAATGTTGAAAGCCATAAATACTTTTTATTTCTTAAAATAAACGATTGTTCTTTATTAATATAATATCCTAATAAGAATATCGGGAAGAATACGAATGTTCTCGATAGACTAAGTTTTGCATTGATAAAATCAAAGTAACCAACTACTAAACCTACTATTATAGCTACAGTAAATGTTATATAAGGATTGAAGTTTCGTACGAAATGCAATATAACATGCCATGAGAATAGACTGACTAAGAACCACATAGCCCATTGAGGATCAAAGGGACTAATATTCAACGTATCGTCTCTGTCTATATAGTAATAATATAAACCATAAAATAATTGGAATATAAGATAAGGTAATAAAAGCTTTATTGTAATTTTTTTTATGTAACCTGGTTTACCTACGCTTTTTGCGAAAAATCCTGATATAAGAACAAATGCGGGCATATGGAAACTATATATAAACATGTACAATGCTTTAAATATATGACTATCATTAACATAAGATCTTGTTAAATGTCCGAAAACAACTAACACAATTAAGAAAAATCTAGCGTTGTCAAAATAATGATCTCTTTCTTTATCGTTTGGCATGAAAAGTGCTCCTCTAAATCGATTGTCTACAGTTTACTTGAAATGTAGATTATAAATTAAAATTTCTGAAAGTACAAATAAAAATAATAGAATATAAACTAAAAAAATCAAACCAATGCCTTGATGGCATTGGTTTATTCAATATTTGTTTAATAATTATGATTTATATTGATCTACATCGTAATATTGACCATCAGTTTGAATCTGTTGATAGAAGTCACTAATACGTCGGGCGTTAGATTTTGCGAAATCTACACCAGTAGCATATTGATGTACACCAGGATTTTGTGGATTGAATCTCATTTTATATAATGTGTTTTGTCCAGCTTTAATGTAATTATTTGATATAAATTGAGCGCCACCTAATATCGCTTTTTCAGGTGTATTCCAACCAGCTTGTTGAGCATACTTAATACCACCGTATAATGCATTGTTATCAATCGCACCGACACCAAACATATTATAATATTTAGTTTGAGGATTTAAGTCAACTTTTCCATTTTTATCAATAGCACCACCATTTGCTAATTGGCTTGTACCATTACCTGTTTCTAATAACGCATGTGAGATTAAATAAATTTCATTAACACCAACAGCTTTTGCAGCTTGGCTAAATGCTTCACCTTGGTTTTCTAAAATGCCTTTACCGCGAAGTAAGTCATTTAATTTAGAAACAGAGATGCCTTGTGATTTATTTAAATCTAAAAATTGATATTTTTGAACTGGATCATTTACGTACTTAGTTGTATCCATTGCATCTTTAACTTCAGCTCTAGTAGCATTTCTCACACCACTTGGTAATACTTTTTTAGGTTCAGAGCCATTTCGTAATGCCATTTGAATATTTACTGCTTCGTCAAGCGTATAAGGACTAGTTGAAATATTCGTTGCCTCAGTAGCTAGTTGTAAATATTTAGAGTTAATCCATACAGTTTTACCATTGAGAATACCTTTATACCAAAGTTCATTTTCAATTTGTTGTGAAGAAATAACTTTGAAATAAGCATATTGATAATTTTGTAATGAACCTAGTAATGTATTTTTTGAAACATGTGGTTGGCTATAGAAGTAGCCAGTGTTATCAAAAATTAAATAGTTAGTATAATTTTCTTTTAAAGGAATTGGTTGATTGTTTACTGCACTATATTTAATCGCATTAGTTTTCTTAGGTTGTGCAGGTGTAGCTTGTTTTACTGCTTTAGGTTGAGCTTTAGTTGTTTGTAATTGCACATCACGCGCATTAACCCATCCTAAAGGTATGGCATTGTTATCTTGTAATAAATAGAATGTTTGATTGTTATATGTGGATTGTTTACCAATTTTAAATGTTTTACCAGCTTTATTAAGAGCAGGGACAGTTTTTTGATCATAAACTGATGTATAAACACCAGAAATGTTTTGATTAACTTTACCAACATAATTCACTCTAACTGTTTTCGCAACTGAATTAGAAGCTGTAGACTTCGCAACAGGTTTAGGTTTCACCGTATTAGAAACGGCAGGCTTCGCCACCGGTTTAGGTTTCACCGTATTAGAAACAGCAGTCTTCGCAACCGGTTTAGGTTTCACTGTATTAGAAGCGGCAGACTTCGCCACCGGTTTAGGTTTCACTGTATTAGAAGCGGCAGGCTTAGCTACTGGTTTAGGCTTCACTGTATTAGAAGCAGCAGGCTTAGCTACTGGTTTAGGCTTCACTGTATTAGAAGCAGCAGGCTTCGCCACAGGTTTAGGTTTCACTGTATTAGAAGCGGCAGGCT
>NZ_JAJNIE010000032.1:0-2452 GCF_022387115.1 Mammaliicoccus sp. F-M27
CCCTTAACAACCTTTTTAAATTTTGTTCGATTACTTAATCGTCTAAATGATTGATTATAATGCTTAATCTCATTTTCTAATTTATTTTTAGACACATTAGGCGTCGTTAAAGTTAAAAATATAAATTCTTTTTCATGTTCTTTTTGTACATACTGCATCATCAAAGATAAACCCAACGCATCTTTTCTCGCTTTACGCCATGCACAAACCGGACAAAAACGATTTTTACATGAATTTGCTTTATATAATTTATTTTTTTCTAACGACTTATCTGTCACAAAAGACAAAAAGGTATTACATTCCCGTACCAATGTCATTTGATTTTCCCCCACATGTCGCTTTA
This sequence comes from Mammaliicoccus sp. F-M27, assembly GCF_022387115.1. NCBI lineage: Bacteria > Bacillati > Bacillota > Bacilli > Caryophanales > Staphylococcaceae > Mammaliicoccus > Mammaliicoccus sp. F-M27. The sequence goes on from NZ_JAJNIE010000032.1 coordinate 344, forward strand.
TAAATTTCTGAAATACTTGATTTCTTCGTTTCTTCTCAGTATACTTATCCATGTTATATAACTTAAAAAACAACTTAGTTTTCACAAACTATGACAATAAAAAAAGTTGCTTTTTCTCCTTTCTCATAATGTTTTTAGACTAGACACCTAAAACACTACATGAGTATGCTAAAAAAAGCAACTTTTTTTGTGTTTCAACCCAGATATACCAACACTTTAAGGGTAACTATTCTACTCTGTAATAGTTACCCTTATTATCAAGACAAGAAGAAACTCGTTTTCAACTCGTTTCAAATTCCTAAATTAGGAGGGATAAAATGAAAATTAATAATGTAACAGAAAAGGATTTATTTTATATTTTAGACTTATTTGAAAAAATGGAAGTAACTTATTGGTTAGATGGAGGTTGGGGTGTAGATGTATTAACTGGAAAACAACAAAGAGAACACAGAGATATAGATATAGATTTTGACGCCCAACACACTCAAAAAGTTATACAAAAATTAGAAGATATAGGATATAAAATAGAAGTTGATTGGATGCCTTCACGCATGGAACTTAAACATAAAAAATATGGATATTTAGATATTCATCCCATAAATTTAAATGATGATGGTTCCATTACTCAAGCAAATCCAGAAGGTGGCAATTACGTTTTTCAAAATGAATGGTTTTCAGAAACTAATTATAAAGGTCGAAAAATACCATGTATTTCAAAAGAAGCTCAGCTTCTTTTTCATTCTGGTTATGACTTAACAGAAAAAGACCATTTTGATATAAAAAATTTAAAATCAATAACATAATTGCTTTATTCCAATTGCTTTATTGACGTTGAGCCTCGGAACCCTTAACAATCCCAAAACTTGTCGAATGGTCGGCTTAATAGCTCACGCTATGCCGACATTCGTCTACAAGTTTAGTTAAGGGTTCTTCTCAACGATCAATAAATTTTCTCGGCATAAAAGCGTGTTATAATTTAATTAACGTTCTGTTTTGTTTTCACTGTTCACTTCCAAAAATAAAAAAAGCCACCAAATTTTATTGGTGGCTTTTTTTATTTTGTTAAATCTTAAATGCCCTTAATTTTAATTCTAAAGGGGTATTTTAAAGTTTTAAGTGTAAATCATATAGTTTTATACCTAAAAACATACATAAGCTCTTAAAACGCAAATATGAGCCAAATAAAAGCATGTTATAACACTACATTTTTATTAACCAAAACGATACAACTTAACTACATTTAAATCGTAAATCACTTGTAAGCTTTTTGTACCTTAAATGTAGCCTTTTCTGTATTTACTCTTAGCTTGTAGAAATCGGACACGTTCAACAATTTTAAAATCAACCTAATATCGTTGTAACTTATCAGTATTAGTTTCAATACTGCCCATCTACATGCAAATTAATTTGCATACATTTTTTATAGTTCCCACAGAGGCAGGCGACCATATATTTAACAATAAAAAAGTGTCAGTCTAAGACCAACACTTTATGTTTCTTCTTCAATTTCATCAATCATTTGATGATTTAATTCTCTTTTTTCTTGTTCTGTTAAATCATACAATTCACTCGCTAAATATTCTTTTTGTTTCCAAATATAAAAAATTTGATAGATATATTCAGTTGGATCAATCTCTTTTAAATAATCTAAATCGCCATTTTTTAATAACTTTCTCGCCTCTTTAAATAATCCCGAATACACTAATACCTGCTTACCTTTTAAAGAACGATAATACGCGTCGAATACTTTTTGATTACTTAAATAATCACTATCTTTACCAGAATATTTAGCCATTTCATAAAGTTCTTTGTCATTATTAGCCTTAACTTTCTCGACATGAACTTGTGTAATTTCTGGCATTCCCGTCACATCTCGCCATAAATTCAACCATTCTTTTTGGCTAATATAAGATTTAGTATCTTTGAAATAAGATTTGTTAACCGCAATTAAAACGTGAAAATGTGGGTTATAATCATCCCGCTCTTTGTTGTATGTAATTTCTAATTTTCTTACATAACCCTTAACAACCTTTTTAAATTTTGTTCGATTACTTAATCGTCTAAATGATTGATTATAATGCTTAATCTCATTTTCTAATTTATTTTTAG
>NZ_JAJNIE010000033.1:0-2062 GCF_022387115.1 Mammaliicoccus sp. F-M27
GAACGGGAAAGGGTGAGGACTCAGAACGCTTTCCCGTTCTTTCGTTCTTGGTTTGAAGCGGTTTTGATTTTAGGGTTTTACGGGTTTGAACTTAGGGCAAAATATGCGACGCCCCGTGCAAGCGAGGATATTTTGCCCGTAATGAAAAAGTGTGAAGCCCCGTGCGGTACTGCACCCCTAAAGTTAGAGTAAAAAAACTAACTTTAGGGGTGTTTTAATATGACAAAATATAGTGATGAATTTAAGTTGAAAGTTGTAAGAGATTATCTAGATGGCCATTATGGTTATCGAAAATTAGCTAAAAAATATAATATACCTGATAAAATTATTATACGAACATGGGTAAAAGCCTTTCAATCATTCGGTGTAGATAGCATTAAAAAGAAACAGAAAAAGACAGTTTATTCTGTTACATTCAAAATAAATGTATTAAACTATATGAAAAGAACAGGCGATTCCTTCCAAGATACAGCGATTAAATTTGGCCTAAATACCCCATCTATTATTGTGCGATGGAAAAAGATATATGACAAAGAAGGTGTGGAAGGACTCGAAAAGCCGAAAGGACGACCTCCCATGAAAAAGAAGAAACAGAAGAAATCTAATCAAAACCTATCACGAGAAAAAGAGTTAGAGCTAGAAAATGAAAATCTTCGATTAGAGAATGCTTATTTAAAAAAGTTGAACGCTTTTCGAGAGAATCCGAGTGCCTTTCTAGAAAAGCACAAGCAGCAGTGGCATTCGAACTCAAAGAAGAAGGATTCAAATTAAAAGATATCTTAGTAAAGGTTGGTATACCAGAAGCAACCTATCATTACCATGCCAAACAATTACAAAAGGAAGATTTAGATAAAGGTTGGAAGAAAAAGATCATTGAACTTTTTCAAAAACACAACGGTAAATACGGCTATCGTCGTATATATTTAGCTTTGAGAAATCAAGGTTATCTCATTAACCATAAGAAAGTACAACGAATTATGCGAGAACTAGGATTAAAATGTCAAAAATTCACACGTAAATCACGCTATCAATCATACAAAGGTACAGTTGGTAAAGTGGCTGAAAATCGCTTGAATCGTAGATTCCATACATCTATTCGACTTCAAAAATTAGTGACAGATATCACTGAATTTAAATGTGCTGAAGAACAAAAATTATATCTCAGCCCTATTATGGATTTATACAATGGGGAAATCATTTCTTATGGTATATCCAGAAGACCAACATTAGACTTAGTACTTCAATCATTGGATAAAGCAGTTACAATCATTAAGCATGAAGCACCATATCGTACGACGATACATTCTGATCAAGGTTGGCATTATCAGCATAATGCATGGATTAGAAGATTATCGGAACAAAGGATTTATCAAAGTATGTCACGTAAAGCGACGTGTGCGGATAATGCTTCTATGGAGAATTTCTTTGGCATCATGAAGCAGGAAATGTATCATGGAGAAGAACTTGTTAACTATGAAACATTAAAAAGAAGAATTGAGGATTACATCTATTGGTATAACAATGAACGTTTGAAATTAAAATTGGCTGGACGAAGTCCAGTACAATACCGAACTCAATCCAGCCAATTAATAGCATAATGGAAACTCTAACTTTGGGGGGTCACTACCTGCAAGCGAGGACTTTTTCATTATTAATGGTTTTTGGAACGGGAAAGGGTGAGGTCTCAGAACGCTTTCCCGTTCCTTCGTACTTAGTTAGAAGCGGTTAGCAAAGGTTGATTCTGTTCGTGGCTTGGTTAGGGTAAGGTTCGGAATAGGCGCTTACTAGGTTCAGGTCGGGTTTGGTTTGGTTAGGTTAGGTTTTTGTGCCTGCGCACCTTAGATTGATTGGATTTGTGGCAAGATAGGATTGTTTTATACATATCTAGGCGCTTATAAGGTTGAGGTGGCCTGTATCTCTTTTCGGCACAGATCAGTTTCTAGCTTGGATAGTTTAAGGTGCTTGTATAGGGCTTTGATTTATCTGGTGCGTTCCTTTCCGCTTCCTTTTTACATTAAAATATCCCGAACACTCGTTAAAGCGTTCAGGATTTGGGGGGGTT
>NZ_JAJNIE010000034.1:0-1613 GCF_022387115.1 Mammaliicoccus sp. F-M27
AACCAATCAAAGATGAGCTAATCAAGCTTACTTCTATTATGGAGAGTTTGATCCTGGCTCAGGATGAACGCTGGCGGCGTGCCTAATACATGCAAGTCGAGCGAACAGATGAGAAGCTTGCTTCTCTGATGTTAGCGGCGGACGGGTGAGTAACACGTGGGTAACCTACCTATAAGACTGGGATAACTCCGGGAAACCGGGGCTAATACCTGATAATATTTTGAACCGCATGGTTCAATAGTGAAAGACGGCTTCGGCTGTCACTTATAGATGGACCCGCGCCGTATTAGCTAGTTGGTAAGGTAATGGCTTACCAAGGCAACGATACGTAGCCGACCTGAGAGGGTGATCGGCCACACTGGAACTGAGACACGGTCCAGACTCCTACGGGAGGCAGCAGTAGGGAATCTTCCGCAATGGGCGAAAGCCTGACGGAGCAACGCCGCGTGAGTGATGAAGGTCTTAGGATCGTAAAACTCTGTTGTTAGGGAAGAACAAATTTGTTAGTAACTGAACAAGTCTTGACGGTACCTAACCAGAAAGCCACGGCTAACTACGTGCCAGCAGCCGCGGTAATACGTAGGTGGCAAGCGTTATCCGGAATTATTGGGCGTAAAGCGCGCGTAGGCGGTTTCTTAAGTCTGATGTGAAAGTCCACGGCTCAACCGTGGAAGGTCATTGGAAACTGGGGAACTTGAGTGCAGAAGAGGAGAGTGGAATTCCATGTGTAGCGGTGAAATGCGCAGAGATATGGAGGAACACCAGTGGCGAAGGCGGCTCTCTGGTCTGTAACTGACGCTGATGTGCGAAAGCGTGGGGATCAAACAGGATTAGATACCCTGGTAGTCCACGCCGTAAACGATGAGTGCTAAGTGTTAGGGGGTTTCCGCCCCTTAGTGCTGCAGCTAACGCATTAAGCACTCCGCCTGGGGAGTACGACCGCAAGGTTGAAACTCAAAGGAATTGACGGGGACCCGCACAAGCGGTGGAGCATGTGGTTTAATTCGAAGCAACGCGAAGAACCTTACCAAATCTTGACATCCTTTGATCGCTCTAGAGATAGAGTTTTCCCCTTCGGGGGACAAAGTGACAGGTGGTGCATGGTTGTCGTCAGCTCGTGTCGTGAGATGTTGGGTTAAGTCCCGCAACGAGCGCAACCCTTAAGCTTAGTTGCCATCATTAAGTTGGGCACTCTAGGTTGACTGCCGGTGACAAACCGGAGGAAGGTGGGGATGACGTCAAATCATCATGCCCCTTATGATTTGGGCTACACACGTGCTACAATGGATAATACAAAGGGCAGCGAAACCGCGAGGTCAAGCAAATCCCATAAAATTATTCTCAGTTCGGATTGTAGTCTGCAACTCGACTACATGAAGCTGGAATCGCTAGTAATCGTAGATCAGCATGCTACGGTGAATACGTTCCCGGGTCTTGTACACACCGCCCGTCACACCACGAGAGTTTGTAACACCCGAAGCCGGTGGAGTAACCTTTTATTAGGAGCTAGCCGTCGAAGGTGGGACAGATGATTGGGGTGAAGTCGTAACAAGGTAGCCGTATCGGAAGGTGCGGCTGGATCACCTCCTTTCTAAGGATATTACGGAATGACC
>NZ_JAJNIE010000035.1:0-1422 GCF_022387115.1 Mammaliicoccus sp. F-M27
TTCCAAAGTGTTTTGATGTGTTATTTATCTCTCGCTCACAAGATATAACTATACACGCTATATACACCTAACTCAAGCATAAAAATTACACAAAATAACCCATTGTTTTCAAATATGATTTTCTTCCACAATAATCTTGAACAATCATACTTGAAATCAATGGATGTTGTAGAAGATAATCAAGAAATTGTAGAATATACAAGGTTTTTAACTGATCAAAATGTAACTCTGTATATAAATGCTAATTTAAATATGTACACACATAACGATTTAAAGTTGGAACTACGATGGAGTTACTAGATGAAATATACGCTTACCAAGGTCAACTTAGTCTTCAAGAATTGTATGATTTCATCGGAACATTAAATGATAGAGTTAATAGTCAAATACATCAAAGAACAGGGAATTAATCGCAGTCCACAAAATCAGTAAATCAAAACTTAATTATAAAGAAAATCACTATATAGAGTCACTTATGGTATCTTCTTCAAATTATCCAGAGATTGGCGATTTAGCGAAAGAGAATTTGAATGCGATTGAAGACATGTACAAATGATAGATAATATAAGCTTTCAACAGTTAATTAAGAACTTAGAGTATTTAAAGAGGATGCAAATGTGTGTACATTTAAACGAAGTCGTAGACTTCAGCATAAAGAATGATCTTTCATTTATTGAATCACTTATAAAACTGACGAATTATGAAATTGATGTTAAAGAAAAAATATGATTGAAGCAATGGTTAAGGTAGCTGCCTTTCCTTTTAAGAAAGAGGTGAAGGACTTTTACTTTTCATTTCAACCCAATATTAATCAATATCAAATAATAGGTTTTGCATCTTTAAAGTTTATTGAAACCAAAGAAAATATCGTATTTTTAAGGCCAAGCGGTATCGGAAAAATACACTTAGCGACCTCGATAGGCATAACAGCAGCTAAAAAAAGAACAAGCACTACTGTAAATATCAATTATTAATTATTGATGAAATAGGATACTTACCCATAGATATAGAAGATGCCAAACTATTTTTCCAATTAATAGACCGAAGATATGAGGAAAAGAGCACAATCTTTACGACAAATGTAAATTTTAAATCTTGGGACAAAGTATCCCAAGATACTAAAATAGCAAATGCGATATTAGATTGAATGCTTCATCACGCAACTATCGTTTCTATTGTTGGAAAACCATATAGATTGAAAGATCATTTTCCAAAGGAAAACGACTAATTTTGCACATAATTATTTAAGAATAAATGTATATATTAACCCCGACGTTTATACTCTGTATATTACAGAAATCATCATATCTAAAAGCCATAGAAAGAAAGGGTACGCAAAAGCATCCATTAACTACTTACAAAACCTTTATCCTGCAATCCGAATAGAATTACTGTCAGAAAACAATGGATTTTATTAGAAAC
>NZ_JAJNIE010000036.1:0-1179 GCF_022387115.1 Mammaliicoccus sp. F-M27
CTGAGTGTATCGTTAAACGATAGCTTAAATCTGGACGCATAGCCATCATTTCTTTTAATGGATTGATGACAATCTCTAACGAAGGACGATTTGAAATTTCAAAACTAATAATCTCCGAACTATGTAAGTCCATAAAAGGAGATAAATATAATTTCTGACCATTCTTCAACTTGAATTCTGTAATATCTGTCACTATTTTTTGAAAAGGGACATGTGTTTTAAATCTACGATTTATTATATTTTTAGCGACCTTACCAACTTTACCTTTGAATGATCGATATTTACGTCCTCTATGCGTGAATTTCGAACAAGATAATCCTAATTCTTTCATTAATCTTCTTACTTTTTTATGATTTACATTGATACCTCTATTACTTAAATCTTGTGTAACTCTTCGGTAACCATAGGTATAATTAGATTCCTTACATATTTCTTTTATTACTTTAATCAGTTCATCATCTTTATTAGGTTTATTGAACTGATTTATCCAATAATAATATACAGATTTAGCTAATTTAGCGACTTTGAATAAAATACTCAATTTTATATTAAGTGTTTCGTGTAGTTCCGTAATCACCTTTACTATTTCTGATTTTTGCTTCCGTATATGTCGGTCAAGGCTTGTAACTTTTTTTGATAAGCAATACCTGCCTTTAACGTTTCAACTTCATTTCGTAGTCTTTCGAGTTCTTCACGTTCATTTTCATTTAGAGATGAATTTTTATTATCAGTTTTTGAATGTTTTTTATCCATATTGATAGACCGTCCCTTTTGTTTATTAGCTAGATCAAGACGACACTTTTCATCAAATTGATGTTGCCAATTGGCAACCATTATAGGATTAATAATCTTAAAATGATTAGCTGTTTCTCGATAAGACAACATATTTTCTTGTCTAAATTTTATAACAGATAATTTAAATTCGCTAGTATAAACAGTGTTTCTTCTTTTTTCTTTTAAGCCATCTTCTCCAAACTCTTTATATTGATTGACCCATATTTGAATGACAGATGAACTGGAAATGTCATGTTTTAAGGTGAGTGCTTTATAACCTGATTGACCATCTAAGTACTCTTTTACTAATTTTAGTTTAAAGTTAAAATCATATTTTTTTCTCATAAATAATGCACCCCTATAAGCTAGATTTGAGGTTCAACTTTTGGGGTGCACATCAGACAT
>NZ_JAJNIE010000037.1:0-876 GCF_022387115.1 Mammaliicoccus sp. F-M27
AAAATGAATCTCAAGTTAAAGTGTGGTGGAAATGGTATAGAAATGGGGAAACACATAGATTCAATCAACAAGTAGGTAAACAATATTCCTATGGAAAAGGAAACGAAGAATTGAGTACTGTTGAAACACTAAAAATTGAATTAAAGCGCAAAGAAGTAGAAAATGAAATTTTAAAAAAGTACAAGGAATTGGAAAGGAAGTGGTCCCAGAAGTAGTTGTTGAATTAGTAAATGAATTGAAATCTAAATATATAGTGAAAGTCATTTTAGAAGCTTTAGATATTCCAAAATCAAATTATTACAGATGGAAAAACAAAGATTTCAGTATATCTGAGGATGAACGTGAAATTATAGAACTATGTAAGAAACATCGTTTTACATATGGCTATAGAAAAATAACTGCCTTGTTAAATAGAAAAAATAATAAAACAATTAATCACAAGAAAGTACAAAGAATTATGCAAAAACATAATTTAAATTGTAAAGTACGCGTGAAGAAATCGAAAAGACCAGGTAATCCATATTATAAGACACATAATCTATTGAATAGAAATTTCAAAACAGAGAAACCTTTAGAAGTACTTTTAACAGATATCACTTATTTACCCTTCGGGAATACAATGTTGTATCTATCATCTATCATGGATGCTTACAATGGTGAAATTGTGGCATATAAAATTGGCAAAAACCAAAATCAAGAATTAGTAAATGAGACATTAAAACAACTTCAATTGGAACCAGGAGCTATATTACATAGTGATCAAGGAAGTGTGTATACTTCTTATGAATACTATGCCCTATGTACAGAAAAAGGCATTACCAGAAGCATGTCCCGTAAGGGAACGCCAGCTGATAATGCCCCAATAGAATGTTTTCA
>NZ_JAJNIE010000038.1:0-762 GCF_022387115.1 Mammaliicoccus sp. F-M27
ATATAAATGCGTCTATAACCATAAATACCTTGATATTGATGATAGATATCGTTGATATCTTCCATTAATGTATTATTTTCAATCTCTCTCTTAGATGGTTTTCTGTTTGTCCATTTATAATAACTTGATCTATTTATTCCTAAAACACTACATAACCATTTAATTGGATATTTATTTTTTAGCGCTTTGATCGTTTTGTATGACGCGATTTGTTTACTTTTTGATTCATCATCTCTCTTTCGAATTCTCTCCGCTTTTTTAAAACCTCATTCTCCATTTCTAAATATTTATTTCGTTCTTTTAATGCTTTAATTTCGGCATCTTTTATTTCATCTTCTGTCATTATAGATTGAGGTTTCCCTTTGCCTCGTCCATCTTCTAAACCAGCATTACCATGATTTTTATATTTTTTCACCCAATTATAAACTTGACCATAAGTTACTGAGTACTTATCAGCGATTGTTTTATAATCACTATTACTTTCTATGTAATCTTTAACTATTTCAATGCGTTCTTCTAAATTTGTTTTCCTTGCTTTCATCGTATACACCTCGGGTTTTGGAGAATATGTTTTGTTCTCTTTACCCATAGTATAACGTTTTATCCAATTTCGAACAGTGCGATCTGAGGGGATATTGTATTTAATAGCCAACTGTACAGGCGATATTCCCTTTTCAAAATACTCATTAATAATTTGTAATTTAAAAGATGACGGATACGAGTTATTTTTTGTTTTAGGTAACAATCCATTAACTCCATATA
>NZ_JAJNIE010000039.1:0-607 GCF_022387115.1 Mammaliicoccus sp. F-M27
GTTAATTCATGTGCAATGGCTCTTAATTCTTTATCGCCCATTGCCTCTTTTGCCGTTTCATGTGAAGCTAATGCATCATAAAATGCAATTTCTTCAGTACTTAAACCTAAGTCATTACCTCGTTTTTGTTCTTGCTTAATTTCTTTAGCCATTTGAATTAATTCTTCTATTACTTTTGAAGCTTCAATAGAACGATTATTGTATTTTTGTATTGATTTACTTAGCATCTCAGAAAACCTCTTAGACACTGTAGCGTTTGTTTTCATTAATGACTTAACTTGTCCTTTAAGTAATTTGTTCAACAACTCAACTGCAACATTTTTTTGCTGTAATCCTTCTACATCTTTTAAGAAATCATCTGACAAGATTGAGATATCTGGGTTTTCAATTCCGAGTGTTTGATAAATATCTACAACTTCTTCAGTTACAACTGACTTTGAAATCAATTGATTTATTTCTGCTTCTATTTCAGCAGGTGTCTTTTTACGGTTGCTTCCTTCACTAGGTGGAGCTAATAATTTAACAAGTCCCGATTTTACTGCTTTTAAAAACGCAATTTCACTATTCAGTTCTTGAGCAGCTTCCTCAGTTGCACATAATGCAAATG
>NZ_JAJNIE010000040.1:0-581 GCF_022387115.1 Mammaliicoccus sp. F-M27
ATTTTGTTCATTTTCGAATTCTAGATGAAATCGAGCACGCTCACGTAATTCAAAGTAAATATCATCATTTGTATTATTTAAACTATCGGAATCATTTAAAAAAGGTGCTATTTGGGCTAACTTATGTGCGTCTGATTGATCTGTTTTCCAAGACCTTAAAGAGCTTGTTTTGAACTTTGCTTCTAAAGGATTCAACTCAATATAATTAATTTGGTTAACTCGACAGAACCGAACCATAGCTCTTGAATATATACCTGTGGATTCAAAAATTAATTTGGGCTGATTTACACGATTCAAATAATTTAATAAATAATTATAACCATTTTTGTTATTTTGAATAGTAAATTCCTTTTGGAATTTTTCATCGATATAGTGTGCAATCACACTATCTTTTTTACTAATATCAATGCCTAAGTAATCGATAAATAAAACCTCCTTAATAAATTTGAGAAGTTATAACTTTACTGAACCTTTCTCATTTCACTTTCCTATACACGGTTTCAAGAACCCAACATACTACAATCGAATTTCAAAAGGCGAGAGTAAAGCTGACTAGTTTTTTTTACGGATTTCAAACCCAA
>NZ_JAJNIE010000041.1:0-471 GCF_022387115.1 Mammaliicoccus sp. F-M27
TGCCGGGGTGGCGGAACTGGCAGACGCACAGGACTTAAAATCCTGCGGTAAGTGATTACCGTACCGGTTCGATTCCGGTCCTCGGCACCATTTTTTTAGCGCCCGTAGCTCAATTGGATAGAGCGTTTGACTACGGATCAAGAGGCTAGGGGTTCGACTCCTCTCGGGCGCGCCATTTTTAAAATGAATTTAAAATAACGGGAAGTAGCTCAGCTTGGTAGAGCACTTGGTTTGGGACCAAGGGGTCGCAGGTTCGAATCCTGTCTTCCCGACTTCTATTAATACTTATGGGGGCTTAGCTCAGATGGGAGAGCGCCTGCTTTGCACGCAGGAGGTCAGCGGTTCGATCCCGCTAGTCTCCACCATTTAAAAAATAGATTATGAACATTGAAAACTGAATGACAATATGTCAACGTTTAATTCCGATAATTGAGTACTGAAAGTACTTCAAAGAGTGATTGGCTCAACCAA
>NZ_JAJNIE010000042.1:0-407 GCF_022387115.1 Mammaliicoccus sp. F-M27
CCCCAAAGCATATCGTCGTTAGTAACGTCCTTCTTCGGCTTCTAGTGCCAAGGCATCCACCGTGCGCCCTTAATAACTTAATCTAATATTTTCTTATACATAAATGTTTAAGAAAATAACTGTTATTAATCTGTGATGTCGTCTAAAAAGACGACGCGCGATTATTAAGCTTGTTGAATTTCGTTAGAAATTCACTCGGTTTTTTGCTTGGTAAAATCTATTTGCTTACTTATCTAGTTTTCAATGTGCAATGATGAATGTTAAATAAACATTCAAAACTGAATACAATATGTCCACGCTAATTCCATGACCTAAAGGTCATTCCGTAATATCCTTAGAAAGGAGGTGATCCAGCCGCACCTTCCGATACGGCTACCTTGTTACGACTTCACCCCAATCATCTGTCC
>NZ_JAJNIE010000043.1:0-297 GCF_022387115.1 Mammaliicoccus sp. F-M27
GGTTTTACGGTTTTGAACTTAGGGCAAAATATGCGACGCCCCGTGTAAGCGAGGATATTTTGCCCGTAATGAAAAAGTGTGAAGCCCCGTGTAAGCGAGGACTTTTTCATTATTAATGCTTTTTGGAACGGGAAAGGGTGAGGTCTCAGAACGCTTTCCCGTTCCTTCTTTCTTGGTTTGAAGCGGTTTTGATTTTAAGGTTTTACGGTTTTGAACTTAGGGCAAAATATGCGACGCCCCGTGTAAGCGAGGATATTTTGCCCGTAATGAAAAAGTGTGAAGCCCCGTGTAAGCGAG
>NZ_JAJNIE010000044.1:0-287 GCF_022387115.1 Mammaliicoccus sp. F-M27
TTAAGCCAATCACTCTTTGAAGTACTTTCAGTACTCAATTATCGGAATTAAACGTTGACATATTGTCATTCAGTTTTCAATGTTCATTTTATCTCACAAGAAACAATTATACTCTTTTTGTTATCTTGTGTCAATACTTAATTCAATTTATTTTCAACTTTTTCAAGAAAAAAAGACCCAAAGGTCAAAATTGAATTTTGCCCGGCAACGTCCTACTCTCGCGGAACGTAAGCCCAACTACCATCGGCGCTAAAGAGCTTAACTTCTGTGTTCGGCATGGGAACAGG
>NZ_JAJNIE010000045.1:0-281 GCF_022387115.1 Mammaliicoccus sp. F-M27
CAATTTAAGAATGGGCCTATAGCTCAGCTGGTTAGAGCGCACGCCTGATAAGCGTGAGGTCGATGGTTCGAGTCCATTTAGGCCCACCATTAAAATTTAATTACCCAATTAGGGGGCTTAGCTCAGATGGGAGAGCGCCTGCTTTGCACGCAGGAGGTCAGCGGTTCGATCCCGCTAGTCTCCACCATAATTTTTTATTGCACATTGAAAACTAGATAAGTAAGCAAATAGATTTTACCAAGCAAAAAACCGAGTGAATTTCTAACGAAATTCAACAAGCT
>NZ_JAJNIE010000046.1:0-270 GCF_022387115.1 Mammaliicoccus sp. F-M27
ATCGTGATATATCTGAAATATTAAGGGAACGTGGTGTAAACGTTCATCATTCAACGGTCTACCGTTGGGTTCAAGAATATGCCCCAATTTTGTATCAAATTTGGAAGAAAAAGCATAAAAAAGCTTATTACAAATGGCGTATTGATGAGACGTACATCAAAATAAAAGGAAAATGGAGCTATTTATATCGTGCCATTGATGCAGAGGGACATACATTAGATATTTGGTTGCGTAAGCAACGAGATAATCATTCAGCATATGCGTTTATCA
>NZ_JAJNIE010000047.1:0-248 GCF_022387115.1 Mammaliicoccus sp. F-M27
TTGCACTAACCCCATGATGTGGGAGTAAAATAAAAACACTTTCGTTGAATTCATATTAAAATGAATTTATACGGAGGTGTTTTTTCTATGAAAAGAGTGGCATATTCAGTTGAAACAAAATATAAAGTAGTAGAAATGAAACTTAAAGGATATAGCGCAAGAGAAATAATGGATGCTTTAAATATTAAAAATGAATCTCAAGTTAAAGTGTGGTGGAAATGGTATAGAAATGGGGAAACACATAGATT
>NZ_JAJNIE010000048.1:0-218 GCF_022387115.1 Mammaliicoccus sp. F-M27
GAAGTCGTAACAAGGTAGCCGTATCGGAAGGTGCGGCTGGATCACCTCCTTTCTAAGGATATTACGGAATGACCTTTAGGTCATGGAATTAACGTGGACATATTGTATTCAGTTTTGAATGTTTATTTAACATTCAATTTAAGAATGGGCCTATAGCTCAGCTGGTTAGAGCGCACGCCTGATAAGCGTGAGGTCGATGGTTCGAGTCCATTTAGGCC
>NZ_JAJNIE010000049.1:0-201 GCF_022387115.1 Mammaliicoccus sp. F-M27
TTTACCATGATTTCGTTTTTGTTACTTCTTTGTTGTTACAGGCTTTATTTAGCATTACTCAACCGCTTCTTTTCCGTTTGAGTCATTTTGGAACAACTTTAATTCATTGATTATTTACCATGATTTCGTTTTTGTTACTTCTTTGTTGTTACAGGCTTTATTTAGCATTACTCAACCGCTTCTTTTCCGTTTGAGTCATTT